>JBPCWT010000070.1:0-9622 GCA_051009255.1 Ruegeria sp.
TCGATCCCGTCCTCGTCCAACTCGTTCGGCGGGAACGGAGAGATGGGAGATTTCACCGGGCTGGGCGCCACGCATTTCGGGCCATAGGCATACCGCCCAGCATGCAGGATCTGCATCGCGATCTTGCCGCCCGCCTGATGCACCCGATCCGTGACGATCGAATGGTTGGCCACGTCCTTGTCGCTGGTCATCATCGCCGCACCCGGCAGAACCGATCCTTCAAGGTTCGGGCCGATCCCGCCCGTGACCATCAGCGCCACACCCCCGCGTGCCCGTGCGGCATAAAATTCTGCCACCCGGTTCCAGTCGCCGGTTTCCTCCAGCCCCGTGTGCATCGAGCCCATCAGGACGCGGTTCTTCAGCGTGGTAAAGCCCAGATCCAGCGGGGCTAGCATATTCGGGTACGCAGTCATAAAAATTACTCTCCCTAAATCTGGTGCAGACCATCGCCTTGGGCGGCGTCACTGTCACGTAAAACCTGACGTCACCCCCTTTGCGAGTGTTGCGCCGCTTGGTACAGACATCCAAACGCACAACACGAGGCCCCGCATGACCCCGGATGAAATCGCCAAACTGCCCTATCGGCCCTGCGTGGGGCTGATGCTGATGAACGCCGAGGGTCGGATTTTCGTAGGCCAACGTAATGACCGCCATACCGACGCATGGCAGATGCCGCAGGGTGGCGTGGACAAGGGCGAAGACCCGCGCGACGCCGCGCTGCGCGAGTTGTGCGAAGAAACCGGCGTCACCGCTGACCTTGTCGAGATCATGGCCGAAACCGACGGCTGGCTGCCCTATGACCTGCCACACGAAATCGTGCCACACATCTGGAAAGGCCGCTATCGCGGGCAAGAGCAGAAATGGTTCCTGCTGCGCTTTACCGGGCGCGACGACCAGATCAACATCGAAACCGCCCACCCCGAATTCACCCGCTGGAAGTGGCAGGAACCGGGAAACCTGACCAAGGAAATCGTACCCTTCAAGCGCGACGTCTATGAGCGCGTGATGGAGGCGTTTGAGGGGTATTTTGGGTGAGGGTTTCTGGACAACTTCAAGGGCCATGCAAACACTTAAGTACCCCGCAAGTTGACAAGGCTTTGTCAACTTGACTTGCTATTTTTTGCCGGTGTCGGCTAGACGGCCTAATCCGCACCTTACAAGATATTAATCTTCACTTTACGGTTGCATCCAGTTTGCTGATGTGAGCCATTCTCAGTTGATGTCGGACGAGTATTCTACCAATTCTAGCGCGCTGTTGGGTCCAACTAATTCGTTGCTCACGGCGATTGTTGCGAGAATCTTGCAAGTGTCGGACGCAAAGGGTTCTGTAGCGCTCGGCGCAGCGACCAATGCTCTTGCGAGTTCTGCATTTGCATCCACCGTGATGGGGGCTGTTGGCTCTCTAGGGACAGCTGGAACGGGTGTAGCTCTCGCTGGTCTGTCAGGAGCGGCCAAAACGACCGCTACGCTTTACTGGATTGGCGGCGTCGTCGGCGGCGGCGTCGCGGCGGGAACCGTTGTGCTCGGGGTAGGTGCACTTGGAGCCGGAATTTACGGCTCGGTTAAAGTGCGAAAAGCTCTCCTTGGTTTCGCTCGACGCAAAGAAGCCATATCAGATCGTGAGCAAAGGATACTGCAAGCCATTCAAGCGCTGACGCATTCTCTAAATACAACGCAAACTGCAGAAACAGCGGTAAGCAAGCTTGAGTTAAAGCTATTTTCCCGTGTCGGTTTGTCACCTGTGTTGTCAGAAGTAACCGAAGCGCTTGCTGACGGCTGCTTTGACGATCTGACGACCTACAACAGAGCGCGATTGCGAGGTCACGTGATTAACTTAAGAAAACTACAAACGAAGATGGATAACTTATGATCCGCCGGAGTGTCGCCGTTACAATTGCCTTAACATTTCAGCGACTAATCGAAGGCAAGGCTTTCAGTTGGACTTTTGATCAGGAGTTAGTCCTGCAGGCTTTGAGGCGGTCCAATTCCTCCCTGACTGACTCTACGGTTGAAGACTTGGGTGAGTATTTGCGTAGCTACGACGAAGATCAATTGCGAGGCGTTCTATCCAATGTAAAAGGCATCTATCATGAGTTGCTTATTGAGCATCTCGAAAACACCGATGGTGACGAAATAAACGCACGTCTATTCGAGGAGACAAACTATCCTGGAGCAGAGGTAGAGTTCGTTACTGAAGGCGACGTGATTCATGAAGTGCAAGTTAAAGCCGTCCAAGACCCTGCTGCGATAGTTGAGCACTTTGCGCGGTATCCGGAAATCGATGTTCTTGCGACCACGGAAGTTTATGAAGAACTGAATGGCGTTTTTGGCGACCGTCTGCAAAGTTCAGGCTTTAGCAACCTGGAAATCTCGCAATCCGCTCGGGAAACATTTGAGCAACTTGAGCAAATTGGAGGCGATGAACTCGGTGAACTTATACAAGATGGGGTTATCACATCGATTGTATTGACGGGGGCACTTCAAGCCAAGGCTATTCTGTCCGGGCAGCCAATCGAAGCGCAAAACGTTCGGTCAATTCTCGAAATCATGGGAATCGGTGCAGGGGCCGCTCTAACGTTTGAAGCATTACTCAACATCGCGTGAGTATCTGTTCAATCCTTTGAAACTCACATCTTAATCGAAATGCAAACCTTGCAACATCGTCAGCACATTCGCCTTAGGTCTCTACCCACTGTATCAATTGATCAACGGAAGCTTAGTTCGCCAACCCAACCGACGTGATGTGACGTGGATGCCTAAACGCCGGGCGTCCCCAGCCGCACCGCTTCAGGCCGCGCGAAGCTTGGGAAAATGTCTGCCCGTCTGCCTTACGTCTCAAAAGAACGGCTTGATCTTGGGCAAGCGCTCAATTTAGGGCAACGGGTGACGCAATACCTTGATGACATCGTCCCCGCGCCGCGCAAATCGGTGGTTCCGGCGCGTCATGACCAGCCCGTCGTAGGGCGATAGTACCTCGTGCTGCGCCGTTCCCGGCTCTGACAAGATGACCGCAAGGCGTTGCCCCTTGGTTACCCAATCCCCGATCTGGACATCATAAAGTATAGCACCCGGAACCGGTGCCGGGATCAGTACCGCGTCATCCACGTCGCCAATAACCGGATCAGCACGATCAACGTCGGGAAGATCATCAATGACGGTGCCAATCTCAACCAGATAACTGTACAGGCCAATTGCGTCCTGTTCCGCAAACTCGGGCGTTACATCCCTCATTCCCCGCAGTTCGATCGTTGCGGCGAAACGATCAACCGCTGCGTGACCCTCTGCGGCCCATCGCGACCCCACGGCAAGGTCAAACGAGATCGGATCGTCAGCGGCATCCGTCAGGATCACTTGGGCCTGCATCGCATGCGCGAGCCGAAGACCTTTATCCAGCTGCTTTTCCAAGACATACAGATAAACCGGCCCTTCGTCGTCGCAATGCAAATCCAGAACGATTTCTGCCTGTTTCGCGAGAGAGAGCAGGGTTGCCTTCAAACTCTCGGCAGCGGGCTTTCCTGCCAGTCTGTCTGCTGCATCGGTCGGAAATGACCGATTAAAGTTGACCCGCGTGTTGGCATCAAACCGACCAAGCGTTTCACCGTAGACGGCCTGTGACAATCCAATCGGATTTGCGTGCGGAACCAATGTAACGCGGCCAGCCAGACGACCATCGTTTTCAGCCACCCGAAGCCGGTGGACCACCTGGTCCAACGCGACCACACCCGGCATCTCGTGCGAATGCAATGCGGCCTGCATGTAAACCGCAGGACCAGCGCCCGTTCCGGCAAAGTGAAAAACGCGCAGCTCAAGCTCCTGACCCGGCGTATCCGCTTGCAATGTTTTGCGCTCAATCTCCATAAAGTCGGACGTTACACCAATCCCTGCGAACCGACGAGGATGCTGTTTTTCTGAAAGGCTAGACTGTGCCAGTAACGGCTAGGGCCGCCAAACGACCCTCGCCCTCAAATCAGGCCCTCAACCCGCAGCAGTTCCAGCATGTTTGCCTCTGGCCTTGGCCCGATATGGCTGATGACCTCGCGGGCGCAGACGTTGCCCATGCGGGCGCATGTCTCATAGTCGCGGCCCGTGGCCATGCCAAACAGGAAACCGGCTGCGAACTGATCGCCTGCGCCGGTTGCGTCCACCGGCACGATCTTTTCGACCGGCACGTCGACACGGGTGCCCTCATTCAGAACGCTCACGCCGTCACCTGACCGGGTGCAAACCACCAGCGAACAGATTTCTGCAGTTTTTGCCAGCGCGGCTTCCAAATCATCCGTTTCGAACAGCGATTTGATCTCGTCCTCGTTGCCGATGACAAAATCCAGCTCGTGCTCGATCAACAACAGGAAATCGGCGCGGTGCCGTTCCACGCAGAACGGGTCGGAAATGGCGATACCGGTCTTGCCGCCGCCCTTGTGGCAATCGCGCGCGGCCTCAAGGAATGCGGCCTTGCCCTTTTCCTTGTCGAACAGATACCCCTCCAGGAACATGATCTGGCTGTTGCCTGCCACGTCACTTGAAACGTCTTTGGACGACAGTTCTGACGATATTCCCAGGTAGGTATTCATCGACCGCTCGCCATCGGGCGAGACAAATATCATCGAGCGCGAGGTCGGCAACTCGCCCCCCGGCACCGGCGGGTTGACGAAATCCACGCCGTCCTCGTTCATCGCATCCGCATAGAACCGCCCCAGCGCATCGTCATGCACCCGCCCGATAAAGGCCGCGTCCAGCCCCAGCGCACCTGCACCGGCAATCGTGTTGGCGACGGACCCGCCGGGCGTCTGCACCCGACCCTCCATCGCACCGTAAAGAACTTCGCCCCGATCACGCTCGATCAGCTGCATGATGCCTTTTTCGATTCCCATCAGTTCAAGGAAACTGTCATCGGCCTGGGAAATAACGTCCACAACGGCATTTCCAATGCCGACAAGCTGGTAGGTTTTCATAGGTTCTTGTCCTCGAATTGACAGAGATCACGAATGATGCAGGTGCCACACATCGGTTTGCGCGCCTTGCAATGATAGCGGCCGTGCAGGATCAGCCAGTGATGGGCGTGAAGCTGGAAATCAGCCGGGATATTGTCTTCGATGGCGCGTTCGACCGCGTCCACCGTCTTGCCGGGGCAGATACCAGTGCGGTTGCCGACGCGAAAGATATGCGTATCCACTGCCTGCGCCGGGATACGCCACCACATGTTCAGAACCACGTTCGCCGTCTTGCGTCCCACACCCGGCAGCGATTGCAGCGCGGCACGGGAATTTGGCACCTCGCCGCCGTATTCCTCGACCAGAATGCGGCTCAGCTTGATGACATTCTTGGCCTTTTGACGAAACAGGCCAATGGTCTTGATATGCTCGATCAACCCGTCTTCGCCCAGATCCAGCATCTTTTGCGGGGTATCTACAATCTTGAACAACGCACGGGTTGCCTTGTTTACCCCGGCATCCGTCGCCTGCGCCGACAGCGCCACGGCCACGACCAGGGTGTAGACATTCACATGCTCCAGTTCCCCCTTGGGTTCGGGGTCTGACGCCTGAAATCGGGTAAAGATCTCACGGATCGTGTGGTAATCAATTTGTTTTGTCATCCGGGCCTTAATGCCGTGCGCAGCCCTGCGGGTAAAGGGTGACAAATGCGCCATTTCCGGCAACGGCGCGTGTTTGATGCAGCCCGCTTGGGGGATGCGTGTCCATCGGGGCTCACAAGGGGGTTCATGATGCGCAAGTTTCGGGTCGCTTGACCCCATGCTGGCGAATAAGATGACCCCAACAGATGATGAGGTACGCCATGAACGTCCAGAACGCAGAAAGCGGTTATCACTACAACGTCATGCGCCGCGCGATCGAATTAATCGATCAGGGCGGCGAAAACCTGAGTTTGGATGAACTGGCCGCAAAGATGGACATGAGCCCCGCCCATTTTCAGCGTCTGTTTTCCCGCTGGACTGGCGTTTCACCCAAACGCTATCAGCAGTATCTGACACTGGGCCACGCCAAGGCGCTGTTGCGCGAACGGTTCACGACGCTTGAAACCGCCCACAATGTCGGGCTGTCCGGCAGTGGCCGCCTGCATGATCTGTTCGTGAAATGGGAGGCTATGAGCCCCGGCGAATACGCCCGCAAGGGTGCCGGGCTGACGATCTATTGGGGCTGGTTCGAAAGCCCCTTTGGACCGGCGCTTGTCATGGGAACGGACAAGGGCATCTGCGGCATGGCCTTTGGCGCAGAAACCGGCGAAAAGGCGGCGATGCAGGACATGCTGTCGCGCTGGCCCAAGGCCGCATTTGTCGAAGACCCGATGCGCCTGCGCCCTTGGGTTCTCAGCGCGTTTGGCGCAGCAAGCGACCGGTTGGAACCCACGCCGCTTTACCTGATTGGTGCCCCGCTGCAGATCAAGGTGTGGGAGGCGCTGCTGCAAATCCCGTCGGGCAATGTGACCACTTACTCCGAGATCGCACAGGTCGTCGGCTCGCCACAGGCCGTCCGTGCCGTTGGCACAGCGGTTGGGCGAAACCCGATCAGCTGGCTGATCCCCTGCCACCGCGCCCTGCGGAAATCCGGGGGATTGGGCGGCTATCATTGGGGGTTGCCGGTAAAACGCGCCATGCTGGCCTTTGAGGCCGCGCAGGCCGATGCCTGATTGACAGCGCCGCCCCTCGGTGCCAAAACCCGCGCAGGTTCGGGTTCCCTGCCGCTTGCAGCCCTTGGGCATTGGTGAAACCCGGTTGAATTTGCATCTGTTGCCCTTTCCCGGCGCGCGGATGGTAATGCAAGCCCCGTCCTGACTTTGCGCCCGTTCAAGGAAACGAGGCAAGAAATGACACGTTCAGAGAACATAGCTCCGATAATCGAGCTAAAGGCGCAGGCCAAACGCCTGCGCCAGAAATTGCGTAGTACCGGTGTGTCGCTGTCGCACAGCGAGTCACTGGAACTGGTGGCGCACCAACATGGCGTCCGTGATTGGAACACGTTGCACGCGATGGCCGGAAACAGGATGCTTTTGCGCGTCGGTGACCGCGTTCAGGGTCAGTACCTGGGTCAGCCCTTTACCGCGGAAATCCGTGGGTTGTCGGTTCTGGGGGACGGCGATCACCGGCGGGTCACGCTGCATTTTGATGAACCCGTCGACGTTGTCACCTTTGACAGCTTTTCAGCTTATCGCCAAAGGGTCAGCGGGGATATCGGGTGGGATGGCCGTTCGCCGCGCCGCACCTCGGATGGCCAGCCGCAACTCGTGGTGCGGCCGGTCTGAAAACAAAGGGCGAGGCTCCAAACAGCGCCTCGCCCGAAGTCAACCGCGGGATGATGGTTTACTCGGCGGCCCAGCCGCCAACGGCCTTGACCTCCAGGAAATCTTCAAGACCCCAAACGCCCCCCTCGCGCCCGTTGCCGGATTGTTTCATCCCGCCAAACGGTGAACCGGCGGACCGGGACTGACCGTTCATTTCCACCATGCCCGACCGCAGGTGCCGCGCCATCCTGTTGGCCCGCGCCGCGTCCTGCGTCTGGACATAGTTGGTCAGCCCGTAAGGCGTGTCATTTGCAATCTCGACCGCTTCTTCTTCGGTATCAAACGGGATCATGGTCAGAACCGGGCCAAAGATTTCCTCGCGGGCGATGGTCATCTGGTTATTGGCATCGGCAAAGACCGTCGGGCGCACATAATACCCTTTGTTCAATCCCTCTGGCCGACCCGTGCCACCGGCAACAAGTCGCGCACCTTCGTCGATCCCCTTTTGAATCAGGTCCTGAATCTTGGTCCATTGCAGTTCATTGACCACGGGGCCAATGTGGCGACCCTCTTCCAGCGCATTGCCGACGGAAACCTTGCCCGCCACTTCTGCCGCAGTCTCGACTGCCTGATCGTAAATCGGCCGCTGGACCAGCATCCGGCTGGGCGCGTTGCAGCTTTGGCCGGTGTTGTTCATCATGTGCAGCACACCGCGTTTGACCGCCTTTTCATCGGCGTCGGCAAAGACCACGTTCGCGCCTTTGCCGCCCAGTTCCAGATGCACTTTTTTCAGGGTGTCGGCGGCATTCTTGGAAATCGCGGTCCCGGCGCGGGTGGACCCGGTAAAGCTGACCATGTCCACGTCCCTGTGCCCCGAAAGCTGCGAACCGACCCCAACACCGTCACCGTTCACAAGGTTGAAAACCCCAGCAGGGAACCCTGCCTCGTCCATCATCTCGGCAAAGATCATCGCGTTCAGCGGGCTTTGCTCGGACGGTTTCAAAACCATCGTGCAGCCCGCAATCGCAGCTGCCCCAACCTTGAGCGTGACCTGGTTCATCGGCCAGTTCCATGGCGTGATCAGTGCGGCCACGCCAACGGCCTCGTAAATGATCCGATCATTCGGCGCATGATCGCCCAAGGGGCGTTCAAACTGAAACGCGCGGGCCGCGCGGATAAAGTTTTTCAGGTGCCACGTTCCCGCGCCGACCTGCTGGGTTCGCGCCATGTCAATAGGCGCACCCATTTCCACCGACATGGCCTGCGCCAGATCCTCGGCGCGGGTCTGATAGATGTCGATCAGTTTTTCCACTAGCGCAATACGCTCTTCCACGGGCGTGGCCATCCAGCCGGGCAGGGCGGCCTTGGCAGCAGCTACGGCAGCATTCGTATCGGCCTCGGACCCCAACGAGATCACCGCGCACGGTTCTTCGGTCGATGGGTCGATCACCGCAAAGTCGTTTGGCGCAGACGGCGCGACCCACTGGCCGTTGATGTAGAAATTTCGTTTTTCGATCATGGTTCATCCTCCAGACCATGCAGCCCAAAATCGGGGCACACCTAAAATCGGCGCCAATGTGTCACCGGCACGATGGCGGGGCAAGCAGAAATTTGATCAAATTATTTTGCGCAAGTTCCACGGAAATTCGTATCACTGGCACCCGCAGATGGTTTAACCTGACCCCAAAGTGATTAGGTTTACGACAACCGACTCGGATTTTTCACTGAAAAGGAGGTGCACCATGGGTTTGCGCATCAACGATACCGTCCCGAATTTTACCGCAGAAACAGATCAGGGAACTGTTCAGTTTCACGACTGGATCGGCGACAGCTGGGCCATTCTGTTTTCGCACCCCAAGGATTTCACACCTGTCTGCACCACCGAGTTTTCTGCCGTGGCGCAGCTGAGCGATGAATGGGCCGCCCGCAACACCAAGGTCATCGGTGTGTCCGTCGACGGGGTCGAAGACCACAAGAAATGGAAAAAGGATATCGAGGCGTACGGCAAGGCCAATCCCGGCTTTCCGATCATTGCCGATGACGGCCTTGCGGTGTCCAAGGCATTCGACATGCTGCCCGCCGAGGCCTATTTGCCCGATGGCCGTACCCCTGCCGACAGCGCCACCGTGCGTTCCGTCTTTATCATCGGCCCGGACAAGCAGTTAAAGCTGTCGATGACCTACCCGATGACCGTAGGCCGCAACTTTGCCGAGATCCTGCGCGCACTGGACGGCCTGCAAATGAGCGGCAAGGGCGTGGCCACGCCAGCCAACTGGGTCCCCGGCGAGGACGTGATCATCCCGCCAGCCGTATCGAACGAGGATGCCAAGGCCAAGTTTGGGGAGTTCGAAACGATCTTCCCCTATCTGCGCAAAACCAAAGCGCC
>JBPCWT010000071.1:0-16425 GCA_051009255.1 Ruegeria sp.
GGGCATTCCAACTTAACAGCAACTCAAAGCTGTTCCGCAGAATTTCCGGCCGAAAATTCAAACAGCCGCCTATGTAAAACCCGATCACCGTCAGGTTTTTTACCAATAGGTGATTGGCAGGTATCTGTGGAATTTCGCCACCCGCAAAACCGATGGGCAGCAATCGTCCCTCGGGATTAGTCGCGCGGAACGCGGCCTTGAAGACGTCTCCGCCGATGGCATCATAAACGACATCAGCGCCGCCCAAGGCGGTCACTTTTTCACGCAGGTCTTCTGATGCATCGATCAGGTGATCTGCGCCAGCAGCCTTGGCAACGGCCAGCTTTTCCTTGCCCCTTGCCTGGGCAATCACGGTTGCTCCCATCAGATTGCCGATTTCGACTGCCGTCAACCCCACGCCGCCCGCAGCGCCTGTAACAAGAAGCGTTTCGCCCGGCTGCAGCTTTGCGCGGTGATCCAGCGCGATGAGGCTTGTTCCATAAGCAATCTGTATTGCTGCCGCCTCTTCGAAAGATGTCGAGTTAGGCAACAAAAATGCCCGGTTTGCGTCAAAAACACCAAATTCTGCCAGCCCGCCGTGACCGCAGTAAACGGCAACGCGATCGCCGGGTTTGAGGTTGGGAACATTCGGGCCGGTCTTGTCAACGATTCCGGCGATTTCCATGCCTAAAGTGAATGGAGCAGGCGGAGTGTCCTGATACGTTCCCTTTTGCATTAACAGATCCGCAAAGTTCAGGCCGCATGCCTTGATGGCAACCCTGATCTGTCCCGCTGCAGGTTCCGGAACATCAATCTGGCATAACTCCGCCGCAGAATCGGCGTTCTGGATTCGATAACACAGCATTGCGGCCCCTTGTATTTGTCTCATAGATCGTTGGGCGGCCAGCATTGTCAATTGTGTTTCACCAAGATCTTGGTGTGGTTTTTTATGCAATACAGCGGGTGTTTGGGCCATATATGCAAGGAATCTAATCTAAGCAGAGGCACAACCACAAACCTGTATTCGCCGCTTCCGATTCAACCTTCTTGAAATATTCGGAAAAAGCGTCATTATTGACGAATGGTGCAGTTCGGGGTGCATATTCTTGAATTAGGGAGTTCTTAATCGGTCACTCGCCAATATGGCGAACAAGTCTGATGTCGCGTTTACCCGGACGATTGTTTGTGTATTAGAGGAGAATATCTATGACCCATCCCGTCGATGTCCATGTGGGCAAGCGCGTTCGGCATCGCCGCTGGTTGATCGGAATGACCCAGCAGCAGTTGGCCGAACAGGTTGGGATCAAGTTTCAACAGATTCAAAAGTATGAAACAGGTGCCAACCGGATCAGCGCGTCGCGGTTGTGGGATATTGCTGAAGCATTAGAAGTTCCTGTGAGTTTCTTTTTCGAAGGACTGGAAGAAGCTGGCAAGGAATCGTCGGACAAGAAATCGGTTCCTGCCGATCTGATGGGCGACAAGGAAGCTTTGGATCTGGTTCGGTCATATTATGCCATCCCGGAAAATCAGCGCCGCCGACTGTTTGAACTTGCCCGCGTCCTAAGTGACGTAGCCTGACACTACTGGCTTGACTTCGCAGGTTGCGAAAAGCAGGGGTAGGTTATGGAACAGACCCCGATCAGCGACTTGGAAGTCGCCGAAATAATGGCGGACGCCGCTAGGGCGGCGATCCTGCCGTATTTCCGGCAGACTAATCTTCAAACTCTGAACAAGCTGGAAACAGGCTTTGATCCTGTGACTGCCGCTGATCGCGACGCAGAACAGGCGATGCGGGATGTTCTGGCTGAACATCGCCCCAAAGACGGTGTATGGGGCGAGGAATTTGGCCAGATTTCCGGCAGTAGCGGTCGAACTTGGGTGCTGGATCCAATCGACGGAACGCGTGGATTTATCAGCGGCACACCCACCTGGGGCGTTCTGATCTCTCTGTGCGGCGAAAACGGGCCTATCATGGGCGTTATTGATCAGCCCTATATTGGCGAGCGGTTCGTCGGTAACCGGAACAGCGCCTATGTAACCGGACCCGGTGGAACGAAAAACCTGACGACCCGAACAACGCCAAGTCTGGATCAGGCTATTTTGTTTACGACCTTCCCCGAAGTCGGAACATCACAGGAAGGTGCGGCGTTTCGGGCCGTTTCCAACCAGGTAAAGCTGACGCGGTATGGGATGGATTGCTATGCATACGCCCTTTTGGCCGCAGGGCAGGTCGATCTGGTAATCGAGGCGGGTTTGAACGCATATGACATTCAGGCCCCTATCGCCGTCATTCAGGCCGCAGGCGGCATTGTAACAGATTGGCAAGGCGGTCCAGCCCATCACGGTGGTCGCGCGCTGGCGGCTGCCAATGCAGATGTTCACGCTGCGGCTTTGGAAATCCTTCGGGATTACTGAACTCAGTTGCTGAAAACTGCGTTAGCCGTTAAAATTACGGCAACCGGTTCTTAAACCCGTTTTCCGCCGGTCGACATACTCCATCTCCGAGGCGGGTTTTGCAGGAGTATGTTTTGATGAATGAAATCCTGATCAGAAATGCCGATACCATCCTGACAATGGATGACGATCGGTCAGAGATTTCGGGCGCCGATCTGTTGATTCGCGATGGGAAAATCGCGCAGATCGGCCATGACCTGACCACTTTGGGGGAAATCCACCACGCCGCGGGGTGCGTGGTGACGCCCGGTTTGGTGAACACCCATCACCATCTCTATCAGTCGCTGACCCGCGCTGTTCCCGGCGGGCAGGATGCGCTGTTGTTCGGTTGGCTTAAAACGCTGTACCCGATTTGGGCCCGATTTGGCCCGGAAGAGATGTTTACTTCGGCCCAGATCGGATTGGCCGAGCTTGCGCTGTCTGGCTGCACGCTCAGTTCCGATCATTTGTACCTGTACCCAAACGGATCGCGCCTGGAAGACACAATATCCGCCGCTGCCGAGCTTGGGCTGCGGTTTCACCCAACACGCGGCGCGATGAGCATCGGTGAAAGCAAGGGCGGACTGCCACCGGACAGTCTGGTCGAGTCGGAAAATGATATTCTGCAAGATATGATCAGGGTGGTTGATGCGTTCCACGACCCGTCCGAAGGCGCGATGTGTCGGGTGGGTCTGGCACCATGCTCGCCGTTCTCGGTCAGCCGCGAGTTGATGCGCGATGCGGCGCTATTGGCCCGAGACAAAGGTGTGATGCTTCATACACACCTTGCTGAAAACGACGAGGACATCGCCTATTCACAGGCGCAATTTGGATGTCGCCCGGGTCAGTATGCCGAAGATCTTGGGTGGACGGGGCCAGACGTCTGGCACGCTCATTGCGTCAAGCTGGACACGGCAGAGATTGGCTTGTTCGCCAAGTCACAAACGGGCGTCGCCCATTGCCCTTGTTCAAATTGTCGATTGGGTTCAGGTATCGCGCCCGTTCGCGCAATGCGAAATGCCGGTGTCAATGTGGGGTTGGGCGTGGACGGGTCTGCCAGCAATGACAGCGGCAACCTCATGGCCGAGGCCCGCCAGACTATGTTGTTGCAACGGGTGGCTCAAGGAGCCGACGCAATGTCAGCACGCGAAGCACTGGAAATTGCAACGCGCGGCGGTGCGGATGTGCTGAACCGCCCCGATTGCGGCCGATTAGCGCTGGGAAAACGCGCCGATATCGCAATTTGGGATGTCAGCGGCGTCGAAAGCGCAGGCAGCTGGGATTCGGCCGCTTTGTTGCTGGCTGGGCCGGCAAAAGTCAGGCACCTGTTTGTCGAGGGTCGGCTGATCGTTCGGGATGGTCAGATTGCGACAATCGACTTGCCAAGTACAATAGAGCGACAGAACCAGTTGGCTCTGGCGCTCCGGGGATGATCCGACGAACGCATTAAATGGTTACGCGGCGACCGCCAATCCATGTTTCAGCAATTGCGCGGTCGTCGCCCATCATGATCGTTGGGAAAACGGCCTCCCACAAGTCCTCGGCGCATTCCTTGCGTTGTGCGATGGCCGGGGTCGAGGCCAGATCGAGAACAATCAGATCAGCCTCCATTCCCGGCTCAACATTCCCGATGCGATCATCCATCCGAAGGGTCCGCGCCGAACCGACGGTTCCCAGCCACAACAACTGTGCCGAATGCAGCGGAACACCGCGTAGCTGCCCAACCTCGTATGCCGCAGCCATCGTACGCAACATCGAAAAGCTGGAACCGCCACCTGTGTCCGTTGCCAATCCAACGCGATGCCCTTCCTGTACCAACCCCGCCATGTCGAAAAGACCAGAGCCGATAAAGTTGTTCGATGTCGGGCAATGGATCAATGCCGCGTCTATTTCGCGCAGACGATCACGCTCGCGCTGTTCCAGATGGATCACATGCCCGTACAGGCCATTTGCGCCCACCAGGCCGAATTTTTCATATGTATCCAGATAATCCCGCGCATCGGGGAACAAGGACCGCACCCATTCGATCTCGTCCGTCTGCTCGCTCAGATGCGTCTGCATTAGGCAATCAGGGTTTTCGGCCCACAGCGCGCCCATCGCCTCTAGCTGCTCGGGCGTCGACGTTGGCGAAAACCGGGGTGTGATCGCATATGAAATCCGATCAACGCCATGCCACTTTTGCAGCAATGACTTCGATTGGTCATATGCTGTCTGCGCGGTATCCTTCAGCCCGTCGGGTGCGTTGCGATCCATACAGGTTTTTCCTGCAACCACGCGCTGTCCGCGCGATTGAGCGGCGGCAAAGAACGCATCAACGCTTTCAGGGTGGATCGTGCAAAAGCTGCTCATCGTGGTCGTACCGTGCGCAGCCGTCAGATCAAGGTATCTGTTGGCAATCTTGGCGGCGTATTCCGGATCGCCGAACTTCATCTCTTCGGGGAATGTGTACGTGTTCAGCCAATCGATCAGACGTTTGCCCCAACTGGCGATCATGGCCGTCTGTGGATAATGCACATGCGGGTCAATAAATCCGGCCATGATCAGTTTCTCACCCTGATCTGAAACCGCAGCGTCAGGATATGAGGTGGCAAGCGCATCGACAGAACCAACGGCCGCGATGTGGCCGTTTTCAATCACAACCGCTTCGCTGACTTTCACCGCGTTCGTGGGCTCACCTTCGAAGGGTGATCCGGTAAAGGTCAGAACCCGCCCTTTCAGCAGCGTTTTTTGCGCCATTTCCGTATTTCTCCGCGTGTTTGGGACTGTTACACAGCATAGGCGGTGCAAAGTTGCGGGTAAATTGGAGCATTGTCATTGTTTTCTGGTAGCTGCTTCTTCTATTTAGGTGCCAATGACCGAAAAGGGGGCAGCGCATGACGACTGGCATTGATGACGCCGTTACCGATCAGCCCCGGGATGATGATGCCTATGCGCTGGACCGCCGGACGGTGGCCTCCATCCTGTATGCGGTGGATGTCGACGACCGGGAAAAGCTAACAGAGCTGATGGATCCGCTGCACCCTGCAGACATTGCCGACCTGCTAGAGCAGATAAATCCATATGATCGCTCGCGCCTGATCCGGCTGTACGACAAGGAATTTGACGGCGATATCCTGTCGGAACTGGACGAATCCATTCGCGAAGAGGTTATCGCCGTTCTCCGGCCTGACGTTCTGGCCGAAGCCGTTCGTGACATGGACAGCGATGACGTTGTCGACTTGTTGGAGGATTTGGAAGAACCGCAACAAGAGACCATCCTTGATGCGCTGGAAGATTCCGAACGACTGGCGGCAGAGCAGGCACTCGCGTTTCCGGAAAATTCCGCCGGTCGCCTCATGCAGCGCGAGGTTGTCATGGCGCCCGAACATTGGTCAGTGGGTCAGGCCATCGACTATATGCGGGCCAGCGACGACCTGCCTGAACAGTTTTATCACATTATCATTGTTGATCCCCGCCTGCGTCCGCTGGCGCATGTGGCGCTGGGCAAGTTGATGGCGACACGGCGCGAAGTGCCACTGAAGGATATAACCGAGGAAGAGTTCCACATTATCCCCGTCGATCAGGACGAAGAGGATGTGGCCTATGCTTTCAACCAGTATCACCTGATTTCAGCACCGGTGGTCGACGCAGATGGCAGGTTGGTCGGTGTGATTACAATCGATGATGCGATGGTGGTGCTGGAAGAGGAGTACGAAGAGGACATGTTGCGCCTTGCTGGCGTCAGCGACGAAAGCTCTTTGTCCGACAGCGTGGCTGCGACCAGCAAGCGGCGCTTGCCTTGGTTGGCTGTAAACCTGTGCGCTGCAATCTGTGCGTCGCTGGTTATCTCTCAGTTCGAGGCGGCTATCGACCAACTGGTCGCGCTGGCAATTCTTATGCCCATTGTCGCGTCGATGGGGGGTAACGCAGGAACGCAATCGCTGACTGTTGCGGTGCGTGCACTGGCAACGCGCGACCTGACTGGATCGAACGTTGGGCGCGTTATCCGGCGCGAACTGTTAGTTGGCATGCTGAATGGGCTATGTTTTGCGGTTGTTTTGGGCGCGGTCGGGATGATGTGGTTCGACTCCACTCTGTTAGGCGTCGTGATCGGTTCAGCGCTTGTCGTGAACATGATTATCGCGGGTTTTGCAGGCACGGTCGTACCTGTTGTGCTGGACCGCATGGGAATTGACCCCGCGCTGGCGTCCGGAACATTTGTGACGACGACAACAGACGTTATGGGCTTCTTTATCTTTCTGGGGCTTGCCAGCGTGGTGTTGTTGTGACCCATCCAACGGAACTGAGCGAAATTAAGGCCGCCGCGCGCAAGGCGGCATTTGCCCGCCGCAAGACCGCTTTTGATACGCATCTGCCGGGCGCTGCCGGACGCCTGTCCGAAGTGCTTGCCGGTCACAGGGGTGTTCCATTGTCAGGATATATGCCCATTCGCACGGAAATTGATCCCGTGCCTGCTATGGCAGAAGCTTCGGCTTATGGTCCAGTCGGCGTGCCGGTTATTCAAGCGCAGGGGCAAGCACTGCGCTTTTCCCGCTGGACACCGGAAGGCGCAGTGAAAGACGGACCGTTCGGTGCCCGGGTGCCCGAAACTGACGACTTTTTTGAACCAGAGATTCTGATCGTTCCTCTGGTTGCATTCGATGGTCAGGGTGGTCGATTGGGATATGGCGGTGGTTTTTACGATCGCACCCTGCAGAAATTGCGGGACAAACGGGCCACGCTGGCCATTGGCTTTGCCTTTGATGCGCAAGAGGCAGACAAACTGCCGCTGGAGCTGACCGATCAACCGTTGAACATGGTTGTGACCGAAAGCCGAATTCTGACGTTCTGATTGTCAGTTTTCGAAATGGCTACGCAAGTAATCCCAAGCGTCAACCTCTGTCCCATCCGACAGTGTGCAAACTCCGTACTCGCTGCCATCGGCGTACTTGCGAATCTGGTACTCGCCACCGTTTTCGACGCAAAATGTGGCAGCCGGGTTGGCCATGGTGGTCTTTGTTGTGGTTTGCGCCAAAATAGATGATGCGCACAGGATCAGTGTGATGGGGGCAATTACGCGGGTCATGGAAATCCCTTGGAACAATTGATGTGAATAGCCCAATGTTTGCTGCAGCGTTTGCAATTTCAAGGGAAATCATGGGTTTCAATTGCACGGTTCCGTCTTGTTCTTGCCGCTTGTTCCCCCTAGGACGCAAGTTATGAGGATTTTGTTTCTTGGTGACGTCATGGGGCGGGCAGGCCGTACTGCTGTGCAGCAACACCTGCCGCGCCTGCGTGAAGAGTGGCGGCTGGATTTTGTCGTGATCAACGGCGAAAACGCTTCGAATGGTATGGGCCTAAGCGGCGATCACGCTAAACTGCTGCTGGATGCAGGGGCGGATTGCCTGACGCTGGGCGATCATGCTTTCGATCAAAAGGACATGTTGCAAATTATCGAAAGCGAACCTCGGATCGTGCGCCCGGTAAATTTTGCCAAAGGTGCGCCGGGTCGTGGGTACAGGCTGTATAACGCGCCGGGTGGGCGCAAGGTTCTGGTCGCCCAGGTGTTGGGGCAAGTGTTTATGAAACGGCCCTTTGATGATCCGTTTTCGGCAATTGAACCCATTCTCAAATCGCACCCAAGGGGCGGGCAGGCGCAGGCGATCATCGTCGATATGCATTGCGAAGCGACCTCGGAAAAGATGGCAATGGGCCACTATTGCGACGGGCGGGCCAGCCTTGTCGTGGGTACACATACGCATGTTCCCACGGCTGATTCCCAGATACTTCCACGTGGGACGGCATATCTGACAGATGCCGGGATGTGCGGCGATTATGATTCCGTGATTGGCATGGACAAACAGGAACCTATGCGGCGCTTTATCACCGGAATGCCAAAGTCCCGTTTCACACCTGCAAATGGCGAAGCAACCCTAAGCGGGGTGTTTATTGAAACGGACGACCAAAATGGTCAGGCGAAATCGGTGCATATGGTACGCATAGGGGGTAGGTTGCAGCAGGCAACCCCCTGATTTTCATCTGATCTGGCAGACGCATCTCAGGTCAGGCTTGCCCGAAGGCGAACAATACAGGAAACTGTCAATCAGGCGCTTAGGCCAGATTAGGGTTCGGACAGAATACCACGAATGAATCTCCTTCATTTGACAGATACAGGAAGCGCAATTTTGGCGCTGATTATCGTCGCCGGCATGTTCGTCATGTTCCTGCGCGAAGCTTACCCGACCGAAGTGGTTGCCATTTCTGGGGTCGCTTTGATGATGGTGACGGGCATCCTGCCTTATCAAAACGCGCTGGCCGTTTTGTCAAATCCTGCGCCTTGGACAATTGGGGCCATGTTTATCGTAATGGGTGCCTTGGTTCGGACCGGGGCGTTGGACGCGTTCACCTCTGTTGCGCAAAAACAGGCACAGGTTAACCCACGGATCGCTATTGGTATGCTGATGGCGTTTGTCGTGCTTGCGTCAGCAGTTGTGTCGAACACGCCGGTTGTCGTTGTTATGATACCGGTGTTCGTCCAAATCGCGCGAACGCTGAATGTGCCTGCGTCTAAGATGCTTATCCCACTCAGTTATGCGGCGATCCTCGGCGGGACACTGACGTTGATCGGAACTTCGACGAACCTGCTGGTTGATGGTGTGGCGCGGGCCGAAGGGCTTTCGGCGTTCACGATATTCGAGGTCACGCCGCTTGGAATTGCACTGGTTATTTACGGGATGTTCTATCTGCGCTTCGTCGCGCCCCGTCTTCTACCCGAACGAGACAGCATGGCGATGATGTTAAGCGACCGGTCAAAAATGAAGTTCTTTACCGAGGCCGTCATTCCGCCCGAAAGTAACCTGATTGGGCGCGAAGTTATGGGTGTCCAGCTGTTCAAACGCCCTGGTGTACGCCTGATTGACGTGATCCGCGGGGACGAGTCACTGCGGCGCAATCTGCAAGGTGTAAGTCTGCAGGTCGGTGACCGTGTGGTTCTGCGCACGCAGATGACAGAGCTTCTGAGTTTGCAAAGCAACAAAGAGCTGAAGCGCGTGGATCAGGTATCGGCGGTTGAAACCAAAACCGTTGAGGTATTGATAACACCGGGTTGTCGAATGGTCGGGCGAACCCTTGGTGCCTTGCGTTTGCGCCGTCGATACGGCGTTTATGTTCTGGCCGTTCACCGAAGAAACCAGAACATCGGACGCCAGCTGGACGAACTGGTGGTCCGGGTTGGCGACACTTTGCTGTTAGAAGGTGCACCGGCGGATATTCAAAGACTGGCAGCGGATATGGACATGGTCGATGTCACACAGCCATCGGCGCGCGCCTATCGCCGCAGCCACGCCCCGATTGCGGTGGCTGCTTTGACCGGTATCGTTGTCCTTGCCGCGTTTGGTGTCGCGCCGATACTGATGCTGTCTGTCATGGCGGTGGCCATCGTTCTGGTGACACGCTGCATCGATGCGGACGAGGCATTCTCGTTTGTCGAAGGGCGATTGCTGGCCCTGATTTTTGCGATGCTTGCTATCGGGGCTGCGCTGCAAAGTTCCGGTGCCGTTGAATTGATCGTAAATGCGGTCGCGCCTTCTCTGGGAAATCTACCGCCGTTCCTCATCGTGTGGGCAATTTATCTTTTGACGTCAGTTTTGACCGAACTGGTGTCAAACAACGCCGTCGCCGTTGTTGTGACACCAATTGCGATCGGTTTGGCACAGGCCGTTGGTGTTGATCCGCGCCCATTGGTCGTTGCCGTGATGGTGGCGGCGTCAGCCTCTTTCGCGACACCAATCGGATATCAGACGAATATGCTGGTCTATGGCCCCGGTGGTTACAGATTCACGGATTTCATGAGGGTCGGAATACCGCTGAACCTGACTGTCGGCTTACTTGCTTCGTTGCTGATCCCGTTAATCTGGCCTCTCTGATCGCTGGCGTGTAATCGCCGACGCATCGGTGAACGGGTTGAAAAGCCAGATATTCTTACGATCTTGATAGGGAATTGTTTCCAAAAGGTTGATTTGTGATGCGCAGGAAAGTTTCAGGAAATTCCATTTTAGCAGCGGCGGCGATCTGGGCTTCCCTGTCCGGAATTGCTGCCGCAGGATCTATTCAGGGGACCGCGACCTATCGTGAAAGGATTGCTGTGCCTCCGGATGCGACACTGATCGTCGAGCTGCAGGATGTTTCGCTCGCCGATGCTCCAGCGGTGACATTATCGGCAAAGCGCTATGCGCTGACCGGTGTGCCTGCCTCGTTTGAGCTGACCTTTGATGACGCGTTGATCCGCGACGGTATGCGCTATGCGGTCAGGGGTGCCATCTATAAAGACCGAAAATTGCTTTTCACCACGGATACATCATATCCGGTCCTCACCAACGGAGAGGGGAACGAAACAGATCTGATTCTTGTACAGGTTCAGGGCAATGGTGCCGCGATGCTGGAAAACACGCAATGGTCCGCAACCGAAATGAACGGCGAAGCGTTGGACACCGAAAAAAGACCAGAGATCCAGTTCGCACAGGGTGGGGCGTTTGGAGGCTCCAGTGGGTGTAATCGCTTTAACGGCCAAGCCAAGGTCTCCGGCAACTCTCTGGACTTCCCGGATAATATGGCGGCAACGCTGATGGCCTGCCCACCACCATACGGAGAGCTTGAGCAGCAGTTCTTTCAGGCGCTTCAGCGCGTAACTTCTTATGCGCGGGCGGGAAACGAACTGATACTGACAGATTCAGCGGGCGAGGCCGTGCTCCGCTTTCGCGTCGTACAGTAACGTCGCAGGGCCGTCAGGCGACGGCCCTTGATCTGCCTGCATTCCGGCCAGAAAAGATGCAGCCGCCCAGGAACGTCCCTTCCAGCGCATTGTACCCGTGATATCCGCCGCCTCCGAAACCGGCGACCTCGCCAGCGGCGAACAGGCCGGGAACCACCTGCCCATCAGCGCCAATCATCTGACTGTCCAGATTGGTCTGCAGTCCACCCAGCGTTTTGCGCGTCAAAACGTGAAGTTTTACCGCGATCAGCGGCCCATTCGCCGGATCAAGAAATTTGTGCGGCTTGGCAGTTCGGATCAGACGGTCGCCGCGATAATTCCGGGCGGCAAGAATGGCCATGACCTGTGCGTCTTTGGAAAACGGGTTGTCGATCTGCGAATCACGCGCTTCGATCTGTGCCCGCAGCTGTGTTTCGTCGATTAACCCGTCACCCAGCTGGTTCATGCCGCTGACCAGTTCAGTCAGCGTGTTGGCCACAACAAAATCCTCGCCTTTTTCCTTGAACGCCTCGACCGGTCCCGTTGCCTTGGCGCCGGACAAAACGCGCTGACGAATGACCTCTTTCCAGCGGCCGGATGTGAAATCAGGATTCTGCTCTGACCCGGACAGCGCAAACTCTTTCTTGATTACCTTCTGCGTCAGAACGAACCAACTGTACTCATACCCGGTTTTCAGTATTTCGCGCAGGGTGGTCAGGGTATCAAATCCGGGTAGGCAAGGCGGTTGCAGGCGATTACCGCGCGCGTCAAACCACATCGAACTCGGGCCCGGAAGAATGCGAATGCCATGTGACGGCCAGATTGGATCCCAGTTTCGCACGCCTTCGGTGTAGTGCCACATTCGATCGCCGTTGATGACATGACCGCCTGCTTTTTCACTGATGGCAATCATCCTGCCGTCAACATGAAATGGTACACCTGCGACCATGTTTTTAGGTGGCTCACCCAAACGATCACGCGGCCAGCTTTTGCGAACCAGATCAAAATTCCCGCCGATGCCGCCAGAGGTGACGATGATCGACGGCGCGTAGACCTCGAACTCGCCAACTTCTTCGCGGTTGGTCTTGCCGCCTCGCTGGGCGCCGTCTTCCGACAGCACCTCGCCGGATACACCCTTGGCCGTGCCGTTCTGCATAATGATATGACTGACCTGATGCCTGAACTTAAACTGAGTAAGCCCGGAACTGACATGTTCGCGCACGCGCCCGACAAAGTGTTCCAGAACACCCGGCCCTGTTCCCCAAGTAATATGAAACCGGGGAACAGAGTTTCCGTGCCCGTTTGCATAAGAACCGCCTCGTTCGGCCCAGCCTACGACCGGGAACCAGCGCATGCCCATTTCATGCAGCCAGGGGCGCATCTCTCCGGCTGAAAACTCGACATAAGCCTCGGCCCATTTGCGTGGCCAATTATCTTCGGCGCGATCAAACTGCGCACTGCCCATCCAATCCCTCAGGGCCAGTTCGCGACTGTCGTGAATGCCCATCCGGCGTTGTTCAGGCGTGTTAACCATGAAAAGCCCACCAAGGCTCCAGAACGCCTGACCGCCCAGAAAGCTTTCGGGCTCCTGGTCCAGAATGATTGACGTTTTGCCACGGTCGCCCAGTTCAGCAGCAGCCGCCAACCCGGCAAGACCGCTACCAACGATGATCGCGTCGGCCGAGTTGTTGGTCATGCGTTGTCCTTTCAGCGGCGGCGAAACCAGATCAGGAATGGCACCATCACAGCATACATCGTAACACCGTAAATTGCCGCTGGCACTGCAAGTGGGCTAAAGCCACTTTCAGTTCCGGTGATCAGTGCAGCCAATGTGATGCCGAGTGTTGAATTCTGAATACCAGTTTCAACAGAAATCGTCTTGCTTTCCTGCCATGAAAGCTTTGCGGCGCGGGATACACCCAGTCCGATCAGCAACAGCACCACATTCAGCGTTATCAGGCCGGCACCCAACGTACCGACGTTGTCGACAACGAACTGCCAGTTTCCGGTCACTGCCGCGATAAAAATCATAACGAACAAAACCATCGCGATTTTTGACAGCGGTCCATCAACTTTTTGCGCGAAACCGGATGCAAAATGGCGAAGCGTCACGCCAACAGCGACCGGAACCGTCGTGATCAGGAACATTGCAACCGCCAATCCGCCGATGGATACATCGGGCGCTTCGTCCCCCATAAAGTAGTGGACCGACCATGCGGTCAACACGGGCACAGTCAGAATGGACAAAAGGCTGATAACCGCCGTCAGGCTAACTGACAGCGCAACGTCGCCCTTTGCCAGCTTTGACAGAATGTTGCTGGTCACGCCGCCCGGACAAAAGCTGAGCAGCATAAATCCAACCGCGATTTCAGGTGGGAATCCAAACAGAATCACGATGCCCAGGGTTGTGAGCGGTAAAATGATAATTTGGCTGATTGCCCCGATTGCGAACGGATAGCGTCTTGTCAGAACGCGCCGGAAATCAGCAGCTTCCAGCCCGATTCCCAACGACAGCATGATTATTGCCAGCGAAACCGGCAGGCCCACATTGATAAGTAAGTCCACGAACAACCCCTCCCAAAGTCATTTTTGCGCACCCTATGCGAGCAGGCGTGGGACAGACAACAACTCCGTAGGGTCACTCGTAACGCTGGGCGAAACGCCTCAGGATTTCACCGGGCTGTGTCACATCTGCCGCGTGGCAGATGTCAATCAGGGCTTGCGCGTCTTCTGGCGGGAAATAACCGTGATCCTTGTAGATGTTGATCCGCTGCTCAAAGTCCCGCGCGTCCGCCTCTGGATGGAACTGGGTGGCATAAACATTCTGACCCCAGCGGATCATCTGGTACGGGCAGGTGTCGGATGCGACCAGATGAACGCACCCATCCGGCAAGTGCTGCACCGCTTCCTTGTGACCGACAAATGCGTCAAACACAGGTTCCAGACCGGATGTCAGCGGGTCCGTGGCGGCGTCGTCTGTTAGACGGCATGTCGATGGCCCTACCGGCTCGCTGTATCTGTTCTTGCTGACGTCGCCATCCAGATGCGCCGCAAGTATGCCCAAGCCATAGCAGCAGCCCATGAATGGATGATCCGCCTCGATAATCTGGGGCATCAACCCAATGATCGCGGCTTCGATTTTTTTGTCCATCGGCGACTTGTTGTCTGGGCTGTCGCTGACACAACCCGGACCACCGCCGACGATCACGCCAGCGTAATCGGTGACACTCAGATCAGCAGGCAGGTCTTCGCAATCCAGGCGAATGCGATGCACCCGATCCGCCGACAACCCGCTGCGCGCAAGGATCGAATGAAATTCGGCATCGGCTGCGTCCGTCTCGGGGCGAAGCTGAAGGATCAAAAAGCGTTTCATCCTTTGCCCATAGCGCGAGGATTGACCACTTGGCAACACATGCACGGCTACAGGGGCCAGAACAGCAGAATGGCGGGAATTGAAACCGTAACAATCAGGATTTCCAGCGGCAGCCCCATGCGCCAGTAATCTCCGAACCGGTATCCCCCGGGGCCAAGGATCAGCGTATTGTTCTTGTGTCCAATGGGCGTCAGGAAGGCAGCTGATGCAGCAACGGCGACCGCCATCAGAAACGGATCCGGCGACACCTCAAGCGTGCGCGCCATTTGTATTCCAACCGGTGCCGCAACAATGGTCGTTGCGGTGTTATTCAGCACATCCGACAAGGTCATCGTAACAACCATCAGCACAGTCAGGATTGCCCATGCCGGCATTCCGTTGGTCAGGCTCACCAACGTTCCCGCAATCAGTTCGGTTCCGCCCGAGGCCTCTAGCGCGGTACCAAGCGGGATCATCGAGCCCAGCAAAACCACAACGGGCCATTCGATACTGTCATAGATTTGCGTGACTGGCAGTATCTTGGTCAGGACATATCCAACGACGACCAGCCCAAGAGCGATCGGAAGATACAACAGACCAACGCTGGCCGCCAGAACCGCCGCACCGAACAGGCCGATGGCCAGCCATGCTTTTTCATTGGCGGTAACATTCAACCCTCTTTCCGCCAGCGGCAGACAGCCCAACCACTCGGTCACATCGGGGCCGTGATCGCGAGGGCAAAGCAGCAAAAGAATGTCACCCGGCTGGACCTCGGTCTTGCGGACCTGCTTGGTGATTTGCTGCCCCTTGCGCGAGATGCCCATAAGAACCGTGCCCTGTCGCCATGCCAGTCCCAGCGCCTGCGCCGTCCGTCCAGTAATTCGGGCATTTTCCGGAACAACAACTTCGATAACTTCCAGTCCCTCTCCGGCGGCGGAAAGCAGTTCCTGTCTGTGACTGTCCGAAAAATCCAGGCTAAGCGCCGCGCGGAATTCATCCAGCGCTTCGGGGGTTGCCTCCAGAACCAGCGCATCACCTTCTTGCAGTACTGCGTTGGCGGCGCGTCCATAGCGGCGCCTGCCATCCCGGATCATCCCGATAATTGCAACATCGGTTTTTTCAGCAGTTTCGTCCAACTCGGCCACGCGTTTCCCGATCTGAGCGGACTCTGCAGGGACGGTCAGTTCGGCAATGTACTGTGCCAGTGCCTCGGACGTTTCGGTCTGTGCTCCGCGGTCAGGGATCAGGCGCCAGCCGATCAGAGCGACAAAGGCCAGACCGGCAATCGCAGCCACGCCTCCGACAGGTGCGAAATCAAACATGTTGTAGGGCGCGCCCAGTGCCTCGGCTCGGATGGACGCAATGATGATATTTGGCGGGGTGCCGATCAGCGTGGCCATGCCGCCCAGAATTGTTGCAAAGCTCAACGGCATCAGCGTCAGCCCAGCCGCGCGACCTGCCTTGCGGGCTGTCTGTATGTCGACCGGCATCAACAACGCCAACGCTGCCACGTTGTTCATGAAAGCCGACAAAACCGCCCCGATCCCGCCCATCAACGCAATATGAGCACCCAAACCACGCGAGGCATCGACCAACGTACGTGTAATCAGGAATACCGCGCCAGACCTGATCAGGCCCGCGGACACCACCAAAACCAGTGCAACAACAATGGTGGCCGGGTGACCGAAACCGGCAAAAGCCGCGTCGACGGGAACCACGCCAACAACGACACCCACCAGCAATGCAGTAAACGCCACAAGATCGTACCGAAACCGACCCCACAAAAGCAGCGCGAAAACGGCAATGAACAGGGTGAACAGGATGATCTGGTCTGTCGTCATGCGCCCACCATAGCCACCGCGCCGAACTCGGCAAGCCGCTCTCTTGATCCCTGACCCCGCAAACGTCTATATGAGCGCCGAAACACGTAATC
>JBPCWT010000072.1:0-2549 GCA_051009255.1 Ruegeria sp.
GAGATGGCCCCTTGAACGGCGCCATCTCAGCCCCTGTCAACGATTGCCCCAACCACCCGTGCGGATGGCTTAACGGCAGAGGAGCTTGGGCGACTTTTTCTGAAATCGGAAAAAACCCGGTTTTGCCGTAGTAGTTCGGATCGCCGTAAGTCACCACAAAATCCACTTTGTCACGGCGCAGCTCGTCCAACCCAAACGCGATCAGTCGCTGCCCTATCCCCGCTTTCTGGCGATCCGTACGCACGGCAACCGGCGACATCAGGAACACCTGTCGCGGATCTTGGTCAAAGCGCAGCCGCGAAAACAGGATGCAACCCAGCACTTGGGCGCCATCATGGGCAATGGCTGCACTCAAATCGCCGTCAGGCGTTGTGGCCAACAGATCCGAAACCAACGCGCCGATCGCGGTCCCTTCTTCATCGCTTTCCGAAGCCGTGAACACCCTCCTGAACAAGCCGGGCAGCGCGGCCTCCCAGTCATCTTTCCCTGTCGTGAATTTCATGGTGAACTCTCTCCAATCGTCCTTGGGTCTGTTTCTGGTTCAACGATTACACGCCGATGCACCCGGTTGAACATAGGACGGATACAATGGCGATGCAGAGGCGAGCCGAACATGTTTTTACGCCAATGCCTTGCACCGTTGGCCAATAGTTGCCCATGAACGCGGACAAGTTTGCATTTATAGCCGTCTACCCCCTTGACCTGCCGTGATCCAATGTCATGAACGGTTCCATGAGTACCGCACGTTTGACGATTAATCTTCAGGCGCTGGCCAGCAACTGGCGCGCGCTCGATGCAAAAACGGATGTCGAAACCGGCGCCGTGGTCAAAGCTGACGCCTACGGCCTGGGGGCCGAGCCTGTGTCCGCGACCCTGGCAGAGGAAGGCGTTCGCAAATTCTTTGTTGCAGTTGCCGAAGAAGGGGTTGCCGTACGTAAGGCCATCGGCCCCGGACCGATGATCGCTGTATTCTCGGGTCATATGGAAGGTGACACCGATCTGCTGCGCGATCACGATCTGACGCCGCTGATCAATGCGCCCGAGCAATTCATGCGCCATCAACAGGCGCTTCCAGATCATCCCTTTGGCATTCAGCTGGACAGCGGCATGAACCGCCTTGGTCTGGAACCTGCTGACTGGGCTGAACTGCGCCCAAAGGCCGAGGCACTGAACCCAGTCGTAATGATGTCGCACCTGGCCTGTTCGGACGAACCCGATCATCCAATGAATCGCCAGCAACTGAAGACCTTCCGCGAGATGACTGATGGCACCGCATCACCAAGGTCGCTGGCGGCCACAGGCGGTACGTTTCTTGGGCCCGAATTCCACTTTGATTTCTGCCGCCCCGGCGTCGGCCTGTACGGCGGCATGCCTTTTGCCGAAGCGAAACCGGTGGTGACGGTTGACCTGCCGGTGATCCAAGTTCGCCCGGTCGAGGTCGGTGAATCGGTCGGATACGGCAACAGCTGGATCGCGCGCCGCCCCTCTCGCATTGCGACCGTTGCCGCTGGTTACGCAGACGGTTTGCACCGCGCCATCGGCGGTGGGATCGACGCGTTTTCCGGCAGCCAGCCCTGCCCTGTTGTCGGACGCATCTCGATGGATCTGATCACGGTAGACGTCACCGATCTGCCCGAAGATCCCGAACGCCTGCGCATTCTGAACGGACATCAAACAGTCGACGACCTGGCCGAAGCCGCCGGCACCATCGGATATGAAATCCTGACGTCGCTGGGCGCGCGTTTTTCCCGGGGATACGTCGAATGAACCCTTTGGCCGTGCTGGGTGGGCTGGGCCGTGCTGTCCTGTCCATGCTTGCCAACTTTGGCAAGGTGGGAATTTTCGCGCTGGACGCGATCTCGCACATCTTTCGGCCGCCCTATTATCCGCGCGAGTTTGCCGTTGCCCTGATGAATGTGGGCTGGCTGTCGCTGCCGGTTGTTGGCCTGACCGCAATCTTCACTGGTGGCGCGCTGGCCTTGCAAATCTATGCGGGCGGTGCGCGTTTCAACGCCGAGGCCGTGGTACCCCAGATCGTCGCCATCGGCATGGTGCGCGAACTTGGGCCGGTGCTGGTTGGCCTTATGATCGCCGCGCGCGTGACCTCATCCATTGCAGCAGAAATCGCTACGATGAAAGTGACCGAGCAGATCGACGCACTGGTCACCCTGTCGACCCACCCGATGAAATACCTGACCGCGCCGCGGGTTCTGGCCGCGCTCATCACCGTGCCGCTGCTGGTTGGTATCGGAGATATCATCGGCATCGCAGGCGGCTATGTGGTTGCGACCCAAAATCTGGGTTTCAACGCGGCCACGTACCTGCAAAACACAGTCAATTTCCTTGAAACCAAAGACATCGTGTCATCGCTGGTTAAGGGTGCAGCCTTCGGCCTGATCGCAGCCATCATGGGCTGTTATTACGGCATGAATTCAGGCCGCGGTGCGCAAGGCGTTGGCCGCGCGACCAAATCCTCGGTCGAATCCGCCGCGATCATGATCCTGGCCGCCAACTTCATTCTCACAGGGGTGTTCTTCTCGGTATGATCA
>JBPCWT010000073.1:0-13824 GCA_051009255.1 Ruegeria sp.
CAGCCGGGCAGTGAGGTCGGCGTTTACTAGAATACAAAATGGCCATTCAGGTGGCCGTTTCTAGTTTTTGAACAGGTAAGTGTTGAACTCCGCCAGCGATTTTTGGGCAGCAAAGTCATTGCGCGAAACCGCGCGACCCTGAGAATTGCTGCATTCCGAGTAGAAAGACAAGATATCGAACAAATTGAGCATCCGATCCTCTCGCTCATCGTCGCTCAAAAGTGGCGCATGAGTTGAAAGAAAAAGCGCTGGTCGTTGCTTTTGCAGCCACGGCACTAACGTCGGCAGAACGGAAAATTCTGCCCCTTCGATATCTATTTTGACCAATGATACGCCCGACAGGTCGTTCACGGCCTCGAATTGGTCCCACGTTATCGTCAGCGCATCGTTTCCATGAGCCCCGTCATGGAGCAGCGAACTGGTGGAATCCCCCGCTTCTCCGCGCAGGGACGCCATACGCGCAATGCCAAACTGGTCTGACAGGGCCACGCCAAAGGCAGAAACATTTCGGATTTCATTGAGGTCCAGATTCCATGCCAGATGCCGGAATGCTGTCGGGTCTGGTTCGAAACACCAGACGCGGCGGGCTTTGCGTGCGCCATACAGGACGGTTGGTCCGATCCATGCACCAATATCCAGATAGTCGCTGTCAGGTGTCAGATACTGGTCCAGAATGGCAAATGTTTCAGGCTCCCACTCTCCAGCCGATGCTTTACGCCAGAATTTCGAGTGATACGGATCCAGACGGAATGGTTCACCATTCAGGCGGCCCGCATAATATCCGCGGGCGCGGTAAAACATCTTGCGCGCCTGTGTCAGCATCCCTTGCCTCCGGGTTTTATCGTCTCGGCCCTTGACCTGCGGCGGTTGCCAAAGCATTTAACCTTTGGAACGCAACCTTTATTTCAACAGGGGGCCAAAATGGCTTTTGAACTTCCTGATCTTCCTTATGCACATGACGCGCTGGCAGCCAAGGGTATGTCCGCCGAAACATTGGAATATCACCACGATCTGCACCACAAGGCCTATGTCGACAACGGCAACAAGCTGATCGCCGGAACCGAGTGGGATGGCAAGTCGATGGAAGAGATCATCGTTGGCACCTACGACAAAGCTTCGGTGGCGCAAAATGGTATCTTCAACAACATCAGCCAGCTTTGGAACCACAACCAGTTCTGGGAGATGATGGGTCCCGGCAGCAATGCCATGCCCGGAGAGCTGGAAAAGGCGCTGGTCGACAGCTTTGGTTCAGTTGACGAATTCAAGTCTCATTTCAGCGCCGCAGGTGCTGGTCAGTTCGGATCGGGCTGGGCGTGGCTGGTCAAGAACGCTGACGGATCGCTGGCCGTTACCAAAACGGAAAATGGCGTGAACCCTCTGTGCTTTGGGCAGACGGCGTTGCTGGGATGCGATGTTTGGGAACACTCGTATTACATCGATTTCCGCAACAAGCGCCCCGCTTACCTGTCGAACTTCCTCGACAATCTGGTGAACTGGGAAAACGTCGCTTCGCGGATGTAATCTGCAAGGAATAGACTTAGCGAAAACCCCGTACTGAAAGGTGCGGGGTTTTCTTGTGTCTGGGCCTTGCCAACCGGATGCTCCAAAGGCATGAGCGAGGGACATACGAGCGGAGAGCATTTGTGAAAGACGCCACCAAGGGAGTATTGGCAATGACGTGCTCCTGCGTCGTGTGGGGGCTTTCGCCACTATTTTACAAACTGCTGTCACACGTTCCACCACCAGAGGTCTTGTCGCACAGAACGCTTTGGTCGGTGGTGTTCTTTGCGGGTGTTCTGGCGTTTCAGGGTAGGCTGCGCGAGTTACCTGCCGCCTTTGCGGGTCGACGCCAGACCGGGTTAATTGCCGTTGCTGCAATTACAATCTCGATCAACTGGTTCGTTTTCATCACCGCAATTCAGGTCGACAGGGCAACCGAAGCGTCCTTGGGGTACTATATTTTCCCGCTGATGGCCGTTCTGATCGGATGGATGTGGTTTGGTGACCAGTTGGGGCGCGCGCAATGGATTGCCGTGGGTCTGGCAGCGATTGCAGTGCTGGTTCTGACAATTGGGCTGGGTGTTGCGCCCTGGATCTCTCTGATCCTTGCGACATCGTTTGGCACCTATGGCGCGATCAAGAAAAAATTGCCGTTGGGGCCGGTTGTCTCCGTCACCTGCGAAATACTGATCTTTCTGCCGCTCTGGCTTGCGTTGCTGCTGTGGTATCATGGATCAGGGATAGGTCACTTTGGTCAGGACTGGCAGATCAGCGCTCTGTTGGTGCTGTCCGGCCCAATGACGGCATTCCCGCTGATCCTGTTCAGTTACGCCGCCCGCCGCGTACGCTTGTCGACCATTGGCGTGTTGCAGTACATCAATCCGACATTGCAGTTTCTTTGTGCTGTAGCAGTTTTTGGAGAGCCCTTCACGATCTGGCACCAGATCGCATTTGGTCTGATCTGGATCGCGGTGGCGGTGTTTTCGGTTTATGCCATCTTGCAAGATCGGTCCGAAGGCCGGGCTACGGCTGCCCCTTAACCGGTATTCCAGAAAATGCAGCTTAAACCCCAAAACTTCGGTGCAGTTCATCCACTGCTTCGACCGGGCTGGAAACCCACGTTACAAATTCGCCCAGTGATACATCGGCAAATCCCTGGGAAATCACGCTGTCCAGCAGCGCCTTCAGCGCGTCCCAGTAACCATTTACATTCATGACAAGGATTGGTTTGTCATGCAGTTCCAACTGTCGCCAGGTAAGCGCCTCGAACAACTCGTCCAGCGATCCGGGACCACCGGGCAGGACGACCACCGCGTCGGCGTTCATTATCATGACCTTTTTACGCTCGTGCATAGTTTCGGTAATCACAAAATGGGTAAGGTCTGTCTTTCCGACTTCGCGCCGTACAAGATGCACGGGGATGACGCCGAATGTTTCACCGCCTGCGGCTTGAGCTGCGCGTGCAACCTCGCCCATCAGTCCCACGTCGCCGGCGCCGTAAACCAGCCTCCATTGCTGATTTGCCAGCAGTTCACCGAATTGTTTTGCGGTCGCAGTATAGGCCGGATCGGCGCCATTGCGTGACCCGCAGTACACACAGACAGACTTCTGAGACATGATCGAGGTGCTCCGGGGTTGTGTCAGAGGTTTTGACCCGTGATAGCGGGATTGATAAATTGGCTCAACCGCAAGGCGGAATGCCAACAACTGGCGGCATTTGCGCAGTGGAGCGAAGGGGAAGTAATGGAATCCAATTCTGGAAACGGAAAATCCGGCACATTCATATGGGGTATGATTGCTGGAATCGTTGCATTGTTCGGAATAGGTGGGCTGATTTATTCCGGTATCCTGACCAGCGGGCCGACTGAAAATCAGGCGCAGCAACAGGAATCTGCGGAGGAAAAGCCACAGGAACAAACAGCGGATGCGCCCGCGACTGTTCCTGAACCGGAGCAGACAGAAGAAGAACCTGCCGAGCCTGTGGAAACGAATACCGCCGCAGTGGAACCAACCGAAGAAGTCACCGAGGAGTCAGCAGAGCCCGAGGCTGACGTGTCTGATGCGTCGGAAGAAGAAGAAAAGCCAGCCGAGGTCGTGGCGCCATCCATTGCAGCGCCTGAATTGGACCAGATTTTTGTTGAAAAAGACGGAAATGCGTTGCTGTCCGGCAATGCCGAGCCGGGTAGCCAGATCAATGTTCTGTTGGACGGCAAAGCGGTGCATTCGTTTACCGTGGGCAACAGCGGTCAGTTTGCCGAGTTTGTTTCGATTCCGTTCAGCGACGACGCACGGGGTCTGTATCTGGAGATGGTATCCGATGGCACAACTGCCCGGTCAGACGACTATCTGATTGCGGCATTGCCCAAGCCCGAGGAAACCGCTGAACAAGTTGCCAGCGCTGAAACTGCGGTGCAGGAGCCGGAGCCGGAAAACGAACCTGCGCCCGAAGAAGCGGTAACCCAAGAGCCAGCTGACGAAGTCGCGGAAGAACCGGTCGAAGCCGTTGTGGAAGATGCGGATGAGCCGGTTGAAACCGCAGAAGCAGGCGAACCGGCGGAGGAGGAGCAGGATCAGCAGATTGCCGTGCTTCGGTCTGGTGAAGATGGCGTCGAACTGGTCCAGAAACCGGCCGCAGAAGTCACCCAAGCTGAACAGATCGCGCTGGACACAATTGGTTACTCTGACGCCGGAGAGGTTGAACTGACAGGGCGCGTTCAGGATGGATCGTTTGTGCGGATTTACCTGAACAATCGTCTGATCACGAACATCGCTGCGGGTGAAGATGGCAAGTGGCGCGGAGAGATCGAGGGAATTGACCCCGGCGTTTATACGCTGCGTCTGGATGAAGTTGGGGCCGGTGGTAATGTCGTCAGCAGGCTGGAAACGCCATTTAAACGAGAGCCGGTAGAGGTTCTGCGCGCTGTCGAAACAGCAAGCGAGAGCGAAGCCGAACCTGAAACACCCCCAATTCGTGCCGTGACTGTCCAAAAAGGTGATACGCTTTGGGCCATTTCGCGGGAACGCTATGGTGATCCGGTTCTTTATGTGAAAGTCTTTGAGGCCAACCGAGATTCAATTCGTGACCCTGACCTGATTTACCCCGGGCAGGTGTTTACTATCCCGGACGAGTAACAAGGCTCTGGTACTTTTGGGATCGGGGCTTATTTCTGAGCGCAGCCAAGATAGCTGATGAGACGAGTGGCCCCGATGCATTCCGACAATTTGCCAGATGTGGACGAACGTCGCTCCGGTTGGCTGACAATCCGCAAAGTTGCACCCTACCTATGGCCGGATGACGAACCGTGGGTAAAGCGCCGTGTCGTGCTGGCGATGTTCATGTTGGTACTGGCCAAGGTAATCGCAGTTTACACACCGATACTTTACAAAGGCGCGGTTGACGGTCTTGCAGGCGAAGGCGTGCCACCGCTGGCACTGGGTGCAATCGGGCTGACCGTAGCGTACGGAGTTGCGCGCATGATGACTGTTGGGTTTCAGCAGTTGCGGGACGCGTTGTTTGCACCTGTGGGTCAGAGAGCATTGCGCGCCCTTGCGTTGGAAACCTTTCAACACATCCATCAATTATCGATGCGCTATCACATTACACGCCGGACAGGCGGATTGAGCCGTATTATCGAACGCGGTGTAAAGGGTGTGGAATTCCTGTTGCGGTTTTTGCTGTTTTCTATCGGGCCATTGATCCTTGAATTGTTGCTTGTGGCGATCATCCTGATGTGGCTGTTCGATGTCTGGTATCTGGTTGTCGTGGCCCTGACCATCGCCCTGTATATCTGGTTTACATTCACCGTGACCGAATGGCGGGTGAAGCTGCGGCGAGAGATGAACGATCAGGATACCGAGGCCAATCAACGCGCTATTGATAGCCTTCTGAACTTTGAAACAGTCAAGTATTTCAATGCGGAACAACGCGAAGCTGAACGGTATGACAGCTCGATGAAGGCCTATGCGCAAGCTGCGTTAAAAACCGCATACTCGTTGGCTTTCCTGAACTTTGGGCAATCGTTCCTGATTACCTGTGGATTGATAGGTGTCATGGTTCTGGCGGCTGTCGGTGTTCAGAACGGCAATCTGACGGTCGGCGATTTCGTAATGGTCAACGCCTATATGATCCAGATTACTGTTCCCCTGAATTTTCTGGGGACCGTCTATCGCGAAATCCGGCAGTCTCTGGTCGATATGGGGCAGATGTTCCAACTGCTTGAGCAGCCGTCCGAAGTAATCGATAAACCGAATGCGAATGACCTGAAGGTAGATGGCGGCGAGGTGACACTGGAAGACGTGCATTTCGGGTACGAGGAAGATCGCGAAATCCTCAAAGGTGTTTCCCTGACGGTCCCGGCAGGGCAGACCGTGGCAATCGTAGGGGCAACAGGTTCCGGGAAATCCACAATCGGCAGATTATTGTTCCGGTTCTATGATGTGACGGATGGTGCGCTGAAAATCGACGGCCAAGATGTGCGGGACGTCAACCTGACCAGCCTGCACGCGGCCATCGGAGTTGTCCCACAGGACACCGTGCTGTTTAACGATACGATCCGCTATAACATTGCGTATGGCCGCGAAGGGGCCAGTCAGACCGAAATCGAAGATGCAGCACGGGCTGCGCAGATCCATGACTTCATCGTTACATTACCGGAAGGGTATGAGACCAAAGTTGGCGAACGCGGTCTGAAACTGTCAGGCGGGGAGAAACAGCGGGTCGGTATAGCGCGAACATTGCTCAAGAACCCTCCGATCCTGTTGCTGGACGAGGCGACATCGGCCCTGGACACGGATACCGAACAAGAGATCAAGGGCGCTTTGGCCCGTGCAGGTGAAGGCAGAACCGTCATTACGATCGCTCATCGCCTAAGTACCATTGCCGAGGCGGATCAGATTGTTGTGCTGGAGCAGGGCAAGATCATCGAACAGGGAACACATGACGAGTTGCTGGCAAGTTTGGGGCGGTATGCCCAGCTTTGGAATCGCCAGCAATCGGATGTTCAGGCGGCATAGAGCGGCCTTTTTGAATGCGAAAGGCGAGCCTGAAAGCTCGCCTTGTCACTTACTCAGCGGCTTTTAACGGTGACGCAGGCGGCTTTTGTTCAGGTTCGCCGCCTTCATCGTCTGCCTGCGTTTCTTCCGAAGGTAGCTCTTGGTCACCCCACTGGATTTCCGTTGATTGCATTTGCCGTGCGGATCGGCCAATCGCCATGTCCTGCGCGACGCGGCTTGACCTGCCTGCCGTTGCTCGCGCCAGTGCCTTGCCCAACCACACCGCATAGGTCGAGAACCAGACTCGCAGTGCAAGGAAGGAAGGGGTCACGATAAGCGTCAGAACCGTGGCGATACCCAGACCAAAGACAACAGCGGTGGCTAGCTGTTTCCACCACAGCGCCGTGGGGCTGTTGATGGAATAACCACCACCGATAAAGTCCAAAGACAGGCCGAACATCATCGGTGCCAGACCGGCCATCGTTGTCAGAGTGGTCAGCAGAACCGGACGAATGCGGGATTCAGCCGTGCGTACGATCGCTTCGATCCGTGGCATATATCGGCTGTATTCCTGATAGGTGTCGATCAGCACGATATTGTTGTTCACGACAATACCGGCAAGCGCCACGACGCCGGTACCGGTCATAATGATCGAGAACGGCTGCTGCATGACCATCATCCCGATCAGAACACCGGTAGTGGACAGGATAACCGCCAGCAACACCAGAACCGAGTTGTAGAACGAGTTGAACTGAGCCAGCAGGATAATGAACATCAGCCCCAGCGCGGCAAGGAATGCACTGGAAAGGAAGGCCTGGCTTTCTGCCTGATCTTCCTGATCTCCGGTCCATTCCCAGGTGATCGAGTTGGCAAAAGGTTCTGTATTCAGCCACTCGGTCAAAACCGCGATCCGTTCGTTCGGGTTAACCGGGCTAAAGCGGGCGGAACCGTCTTCGACCGCTGCTTGCAGCGCACCAAGGTTTTCAGCGCCGATTAATGTAACCAGATCAAACCGCTTGCCATCGCTGTGCTCGACGACAGCACCCTGCGGCGCAACCCCATCGGGGATTTCACGGACGAGTGCCCAACGTTGCTCTGCCCCATCGTCGCCTGTTGAAAACACCTTGGTCAAATTGGGTTCAACATCAGCTTTAACGTCATAATAACGTTCTTGATCGACCCGGTTGATCTCTGCCAGTTTCTCAACAGGTTTACGCGTTATGAAGTTCGACAGCGGAATCAATCCGTCAGGTGTGCGCACCTTGAGCGTGTCCAGTGTCGAAAGGACACGATCCTGTTCCGGCAGGCGGACACGGATCTCGATTTCTTCGTCTGTGCTGTCGGGGCGCATTTCACCCAGCAGAATTCCTCGCGTCACCAATTGCACCATTGCGCCAACAGTGGCGACATCCGCGCCAAACCGACCTGCCTTGGCAACATCAACGTCGATCTGCCAGTCGATACCGGGCAGGGGCAGAGAGTCTTCGATTTTGATCAGACCCGGCGTTTGATCGAACTGAGCACGCGCAACTGTGGTCGCAGCGGTCAGGTCTTCCCATCGATTACCCCTGATGCGCAGATGTACCGGTTTGGACGATCCCGGACCTTGTTCCAGCGGTTGTATTTCAGCGAAGATACCGGGGAGGTTCGCCAACTCGGCATTCAGCTCTTCAATGACATAGTCGCCGTCATACTCGTCGGCTGTAACCTGACGGGTCAGTTTGCCAAAAAACCAGCTCTCGTTTTGTGTCGGTCGATCTTCCCATGGAATGATTTCAAACTGAACCTGACCGATGGTGTCAGCAGGTGCCTGGCTGCCACCTGGTCCGCCAATGTTCAACCCCCCTTCGCCGGCAAAGGAAAACAGGTTCATTGCGGCGGGGTGTTTGCTGATAATCTCTTCTACTTCGCGAACCATTTCGTCCTTTTCGGCCAACGAAAGGTTCCCGCGGGCCCGGACATATGTCGTCGCCTGTTCGGGTTCGGTTTCCACAAAGAATTCGACACCGCGCGAATTCTCCGGAAACAGGACGAACGCGACCTGATAAACCGCAAAAAAGACGGCGGCGATGGAAACGATTGGCATCACCGGGTTACCGGCAATAAATCGAATAAAGTGGCCGAACAGTGAATGCTCTCTGGCAGAGTGCACACGGTCTTCGCGGCGTTCCATTTTGGCCGCGCTTAGGGTAATTGACCCGGCAAAGGCCCCAAAGATGAACAAAAACGCGCCGAACATGGTGCCACCAGAGGCACCTTCGGGCATCAGATAGCCTGGGTTCAGCAATTGCATGGCACCCAGGAAGATCATGTAGAACGAGGGCGGTACAAGGATGGCCCGCAACCACCACGGTGTTCGCGCCCTCAGCCAGTTTGAAATGCGTTCAAAAACACGGCTAAGCCGACCCGATACGCCGCCCATGACCGGCAGATAGATCAGTGCCACCACCAAGGAAGCTGACAGAACAAAGATCAGTGTGACCGGCAGCATTCCCATGAACTCTCCGGGGACGCCGGGCCAGAAAAGCATTGGCAAAAAGGCGCATAGCGTGGTCGCCGTAGACGAAACGATGGGCCAGAACATACGCTGTGCCGCTTCGACATAGGCGTGCATTGGTCCCACGCCCTCTTTGATGCGTTTGTCCGCATATTCAACGACCACGATGGCACCGTCGACCAACATTCCCACCGCAAGGATCAACCCGAACATAACAATGTTCGAAATGCTGATACCCATCACGGCAAGGAACGCGAAACACAAAAGGAACGAGGTGGGTATGGCAAAACCAACCAACAAGGCCGCTCGAGAACCCAGTGATGCCAGAACGACGATCATCACCAGCGCGATAGCCGTCAGCACGGAGCCTTCAAGCTGGGTGACCATCGAACCGACGACGCGGCTTTGGTCGTTCGAGGTGCCGACATCGACAGCCGCCTGCAGCTCTACCGGCCAGGCTTCCTGCGATTTGGCCAACGTTTGTTTTACGGCATCGACTGTGTCGATCAGATTGTATCCCTTGCGCTTGACGACTTGCAGGGCCACCGTAGGCTCGCCGTCAAACCGCGCGGTGCCCACACGATCTTCAAAGGTATAGTTGATCTCGGCCAGTTCACCCAGTGTTACGACGCGGTCGCCATTGACTTTGACCGGTAGCCTATAAACATCCTGAGTGGATTTGAAGGATGATGGGATTTTGACGGAAAAAGTTCCCTGTTCTGTCTCGACCTCACCTGCTGCAATCAGTTGGTTGTTGTTCTTGACAACGGTGATCAGTTCGTTGGCTGTGACGTTGTATGCTTCAAGCCTGAGCGGATCGATGACCACTTCAAGCATTTCGTCACGATTGCCAGCTATCCCGGCCTCAAGAACCGAATCCAGCGTTTCAAGATCGTCCTGCAAGTCTTTGGCAATGCGCGCCATTGTACGTTCCGGAACGGCGCCGGTCAGATTGACGATGACAATGGGGAATTCCGAAAAGTTTAGTTCGGTCAGCGTGTATTGTTCCGCGCCCTCGGGGAACTTGGCCTGCGCGCTGTTCATTGAGTCGCGGACATCTGCGGTGATCGCAGTTTTGTCCCAACCAAATTCAAATTCCAATGCAATGCCTGCGTAACCTTCGGCGGCAGTTGCGGACATTTTTTTCAGGCCGTCCAGATCGGCAAGTTCCGTTTCCATCGGTTTGACCAGCAAGCTCTCGCTGTCTTCGGCGGAAATGCCCGGAAACTGAACTGAAACGAACAATGCCGGAATTTCGATATCCGGCTCACCTTCTTTCGGTAGGTTTACATACGAAAATCCGCCAATAATCAGCGAAATCGCAATGAAAGCCAGAACCATTCGGGCGCGGTTTGCGGCCCAACTGACAATGCCCGTCATTCCGACACCTCATGATAGGTCGGTGCAACGACAACACCTTTTGTCACGAACTCCTGTCCGATTACGATGATATCAACTGTTTCCGGCAGGCCACCGATCCAGACACCATCCGCAGAGTCTCGCAACAAGCGAATTGGCATGAAATCAACCACGTTTCCGGCACCCACGGTACGAACACCCAATTGGCCCTCGTTGTTCAGGGTCAGCGCCGATTGCGGCAGCAGATGCGCTTTGGCGCCGTCGGCAGCGATCTGAATTGTGGCGGTCTGTCCGTCGCGGATCAACAACTCATCATTTGCTACCGTGATTTCCACCTCGAATGTGCGTGTGGTTTCGTCTGCCGAACGGCTCAGGAACGTGACGCGGCCTTGCACTTGCAGGCCCGTCGCCAGTTGCGCGGATGCCTTAGAGCCAACGATCACTCGATTGACGGCGGTTTCGGGAACAAACCCCACCAGTTTGATCGGGTTCAACTGGATAACCGTGGCGCACAACGAACCGGGCTGCATCAGACTGCCCAGTTCGGCGGAATCGCTTTCCAGAAGACCCCTGAACGGGGCTTCGATGGTCAATCTGTCAATTTCGCGTTCTGCTGCGCCGACTGCTGCTGCCGCAGCTTCGATTCCGGCCTGAGTGGTTTCCAGACCGGCCTCAGCGGATTTTACACCGGCTTCGGCAGCGCTCATGGTGGCTTCGCTGGAAATCCGACGTGTTTCCGACCCAAAACCGGTTTCGGACAGCTTGCGGGATGCAGTCAGAAGGATTTCCGCTTCGGCGACGCGGGCATGGGCTTCGTCCAGCTTTGCCTCTGCTTCGGGCATGCGGCTTTCAGCTTCGGTCTTTCTGGCCATTGCTTCTGCCAGATTGGCGGGCCGTGTTCCCGGGTCAAGTTCGCACAGCAAATCCCCGGCCTCGACAAACGCACCTTTGCGCTTTGGCTCGGAAATGACTGTCGACGTTGTTTCGGCAAGCACCTCGACCTGTCGATTTGCCTTGGTTTGTCCACGCAAAACAACGGCATTGTCTATTTCACGTGCAGTAGACCTTAGGGCAACCACACCCATTACGGCGTCGGCTTTGACAGCTGTAGCTTCTACTGCTTCATCGTCCGTGGACTCGGTCGCTGTTTCATTTTTGCCCGCAAATGCAAACAGTGCATCGCGTTCAAAAACAAGAAAATACAATGCAACAATCACCAACAGGGCGTTGATAAACGAGATCAATCGCATTCTTTGCCTTTCCCAGAATCTCTGGCCAATTCAACATCGGCGCACATCCCATCACATGGGCATTGGCCTGCGCCATTTCCATGCTGAACTGGATAGTTCAGTTATTTTTTTTGTGCAAGACCGTGATGAATGCGCGAAAAAGTGCGAATTCGGATACTTGGCTTGCTGATAGCGCCGGGGTATGACATGGCGCTATACAGCCGAAAGATAGCCTTGGGGGCAGGGAATGAGTGACGTCGACAGTTTCATTGAAGAGGTGACCGAAGAGGTCCGCCGCGACCGGTTGTATCTGCTTTTACGCCGTTGGGGTTGGGTGGGCGTTCTGGCCGTGGTCGTCATCGTTGGCGGCGCTGCATTCAACGAGTACCGCAAAGCCCGTGACACTGCCGCTGCTGAAAAGCTGGGCGACGAGATTCTGGCGTCGATGGAACAGAACAGTTCGGCCGACAGAGCGGCTGATCTGGCACAGATCGCGGCTGGTTCCGCAGGCGGCGACGCCGTACTTCAAATGTTGCTGTCCGCGTCTCAGGCCGAAGCCGGGTCTGATACCGACGCGGTTGCAAGCCTCAACCAGATCGCTGTTCAGGGAGAGCTGCCTGAAATCTACCGTGCGATTGCAGCTTTCAAATCATTGTTGCTGCAAGAAGAGACGCTTGCCGCAGCCGACCGACGTCAACAGTTCGAGGCACTGGCTGCTCCCGGGGCTCCATTGCGGCTGTTGGCCGAGGAGCAATTGGCCTTGATCGACGTTGCCGAGGGCAACACTCAGGCGGCCATTGATCGGTTGCAGGCTCTGCGACAGGATGCGGAAGTTAGCGTTGACCAACAACAGCGTGCTGCTCAGTTAATAGTAGCGCTCGGCGGAAAGCCGGAACCGGTTGTGAGACAGCGCGGCTGATCCCAATACGGTATGACAATATGACAGGCGAGTTCGGACGATCATGGTGACAACAGTATTTTCCCGTTTTGGGCTGCCGCTAATGGCAGTTGCGCTGACCGCGCTGAGCGCCTGTCAGGAACCAGAGGTAATTTTGCCCGGTGAGCGGGAAGATATCCGCCCCACCTCTGATACCGAAACGACCGAAACACGCGGTTCTAAACCGATAAGTGTGCCTGCACAAAGGTCGAACGCCAGTTGGGAGCAAAGTCCGGGAACAGCTGCATTCAGAACATCGAATGCGGCACTTCGCAGTGCGCCGCAGAGAATCTGGTCTGTTTCGATCGGCAGCGGCGATGCCCGTAAGCAGCGCATTACCGCCGACCCGGTCGTCGCCGGAGGCCTGATTTATACGCTGGATGCCGCGGCCACGGTATCTGCAGTGTCGCCGCAGGGTGGTATCGTGTGGCGGACCAATTTGATCCCGTCGACGGATAAAGAGGCCGAGGCGACCGGCGGCGGGATGGCCTATGCTGGTGGCGTATTGTACGTTTCCTCTGGTTTTGGCCGCCTGACCGCGCTTGACGCCAAATCCGGTGCAGTCCGTTGGCAAAAGCGGTTGAATGCAACAGGCAGCGGTGCACCGCTGGTCAGCGGTGGCCTGCTGTATCTGGTTGCGGGGGATGATACCGGTTGGGCGGTAAACACCAGTGACGGGCGCATTGCATGGCAAGTTGAAGGGACACCCAGTGTTGGCAACGTGCTTGGGGCACCGGCACCAGTGCTTGCATCGGATTTGGCAATATTCGCTTTTGGGTCCGGTGACATCGCCGCGACGTTCCGAAAGGGCGGTATTCGGCGCTGGAACGCTTCGGTTGCGGGTGGGCGCAAAGGTCGGGCTGCTGCTCAGATCGTTGACGTGACCGGCGGACCAATGGTTTCAGGAAACACGATATACATCGGTAACCACTCGGGCCGGACGGTGGCATTTGATGCTGGCTCGGGCGAGAGGAACTGGACCGCGAACGAAGGCGCAGTGGGGCCGGTCTGGCCCGTCGGAAACAGTGTTTTCCTTGTAAGTGATCGCAGTCAACTGGTGCGGCTGGATGCCGGAAGCGGCTCTGTGGTTTGGGCGCAGGACCTGCCGGGTTTCGTCAAGGACAAGCCCGGACGACGCGGCGTGATCTTTGCGCATTATGGGCCAATCATGGCGGGTGGGCGTATTGTTCTGGCGTCCAATGACGGATATCTGCGCTTTTTCAACCCGGTGGATGGCGCACTGGTTCACAGGGTCGAAGTGCCCGGAGGCGCAACGACTGCGCCGGTTGTGGCCGGTCAGACTCTGTACG
>JBPCWT010000074.1:0-6420 GCA_051009255.1 Ruegeria sp.
CCTTTAGGTAGGGCATGACCTGCGACGGGTTGCGCCCGGCGGTTTCGACCACGCGCACACCGCCGTCGATGACCGCCTGCACGATGGCCGGGTAATCCGGCGCATTTACAGTCGGCAGGAAGGTGATGTTGACCGCAAACGGCTTGTCGGTCATGTCGTTGCAGCGCGCGATCTCGTTGGCCAGTGCCTCTGGCGACTTCAGGCTCAAGGCCGTGATCGTGCCAAGGCCACCGGCATTGGACACGGCCACCGCCATTTCGGCAAATCCGACATAGTGCATCCCGCCCTGGATGATGGGGTGTTGAATACCAAACAGTTCAGTAATCGCGGTTTTCATTGTCACCAGTCCTTCGGTTTTTTCGTTTCATTACTTGTTGGCCCGCACCCGCTGGCTGCAAGCTGCGACTGGCCAGGCAAACCAGCTTTCGGCCTGCATAAACTGTTCTCATGATTCCGGTCATTGTAACGTGGCGTCCAAATGCACCTGCCCCACGGCATTTGTTCAGTCGCTCCGGCAGACCAGCGCGTCAGGGCGATCGATGGACCCGTCAACAGAAAAATCGCGCTTTCCTGACGGGCCCTGACCGGACGCACAGCGCTAGGATCGCCGCGCCTGCCTAGTTCTTCAGATTGAAATTCACGTACTTCCGGAACATTCCGGCATAGGGCGGACGCAGAAACTTGAGCAGGTCAAACGAAGTCTGCCGGTAAATCGCCTTTTGGTGGCTGAACTCCAGAAAACCGTCCTTGCCGTGATAATGGCCCATGCCCGAGGGGCCGACCCCTCCGAATGGCAGGTTTTCCTGCGCGATATGCATGATGGTATCGTTCACGGTCACGCCGCCCGAAATGGTGTTATCCATCACGAACGCCTCTTCCTTGGCAGAATTGCCGAAGAAATACAGCGCCAGCGGACGCGGATGCGCATTCACATACTCCACTGCCTCTTCGGTGTCGCTTGTGTAGCGGACCGGCAGGAGCGGGCCAAAGATCTCTTCCTGCATGACCGTCATGTCATCGGACACGCCCATGATCAGCGTCGGAGGAAGCTTGTGATGCGGCTGCTGCGAGAAATCTTCGTTTTGCGGGTTCAGCTCGACAATGTAGGCGCCCTTGCTGCGGGTATCCTCGACATGGTTGCGCATGCGGTCGAAATGCGGCTGCCCGAGAACCGAGGTATAGTCGTCATTGTCCTTCAGGCCAGACGGAAACATCTTGCCCACGGCAGCTTGCGCGGCTTCGACAAAACCGCCCTTCTGTTCTTCATTCAGCAGCACATAGTCAGGGCAGATGCAGATCTGACCGGCATTGAAGGTCTTGCCGTGCATGATACCTGTAGCCGCTTTGGTGACATCGGCGGACTCACCGACGATGACCGGAGATTTGCCGCCCAGTTCAAGCGTCACCGGCACCAGGTTTTCCGATGCCGCCCGCATGACATGCCTGCCAACACCGGTCGAGCCGGTGAAGATCAGGTGATCAAATGGCAGGGACGCGAAAGCGGCGGCCACATCGGCCTCGCCTGTAATCACGTACAACTCGTCTTCATCGAACGCCTGGGCAATCAGTTTTGCCATCAGGCCCGAGGTCGCCGGGGTGAATTCGGACGGCTTGATCATGGCCCGGTTTCCGGCGGCAAGAACACCGGCCAGGGGCGCGAAGGTCAAGTTGATCGGGAAGTTCCAGGGCGACATGATCCCGACAACGCCCTTTGGCTGATACTGCACTTTGCCAGAGGCGCCAAACAGGCCCAGAGGAAACTCAAGGTGCCGACGGCTGGGACGCATCCATGATTTCATGTGCTTGCGCGAATGGCGCAGTTCCTTGATCGAGGACGCGACATCGGCAATGTCGGTCAGATCCCGCGACCGGTGCCCGAAATCCGCGATCAGCGCATCCTGCAATTGGGTTCTGTTGTTCAGCAGCACATCAATGGCGCGGCTCAACCGGTCTGCGCGCAATTCGACAGACGGGAGCCCCTCTTTCCGCTGGGCAGCTTTTTGCCTTTCAAGCACAGCGGCCAGTTCGACAGATACGTCACGCATTTTTTTGTTCATTGTGAGTGCCTTTCTTGGCCGTTTGTTTCTTGTAGCACCGTGGCTAACTAGGCTGGGAACGTCCGGCGCAAATAAGTCAGAAACGATTCTGCGCTCTATCTGGCATTTCCGACTGAATCCTTGGATGGAATGCTAATGCCAGAACCAACCCCATCCTGGCTTGACGAACTCGGTCGAATTTTTCGGCAATTTCGGACAAAACTGTCAACGAGCGCAGCATTCGGCACATGCGGACCAATTGCGTGGCGCCCGAGGCCCGCAGGCCGTTGTCGTCAAGACACGCTGCACGTCAGGGTCAGCCCTTTGACTTTGCCTTGGCTTCGGTTGCGTAAGCGGCGGCTTTCTCGGCCTCATTCTGGACCGCCAAGGCAAATTTGCTCAGCGAAGCAGCAAAAACCTCTGCGGCTTCTGCCTGTCCTTCGGCCGACTTGGCCGCCCATGTCGTCTTGGCCTCCGCGACCTGTTTCTTCATCGAATCAACCTGTTCGGTCCAACCGGCATCCGCTTTGGCCCATTCACTTTTTGCGGTTTCCGAGGCATCCGCCATAAATGATTGAATTTGTTCGCTGGCCGCAGTCATGCGCGCATCAGCATCTGCGGCCCAGGACTTGAACTCTTCATCCGTCTTCCTGTTCCACTCCAGCGCCTGCGATTGCCATTCGTTGAATTTATCCTCCATCTGCCTGGAATAATTTGCCATCGCTTTGAGAGCTTCCGAAACATCCATGTTCTTGTGCCTTTCCTGTTTGGACCAACGCATCAAACTGACTTTTCTGGCCAGCACGCGGTAGGGGAACCGACACCGTTGAAAGCGGTCCCTGCCATATCCTAAGGGCATTCGCTGCGAATGGGATTGACCTATTCGGCACGTTGTTGACATTTTCGGACAGGAAAGTAAGAATTTTCGGTATGACCACCGATCCAGCTGCCTACTATGAAAGCGATCTGGTCCCGATCCACTGGCTGATCTCGGCCCTGCGTGACCGCGGCACTGATGAAAAAGACCTCTGCACCGACCTGGAATGCGGCCCGACAGACCTCAATGATCCCGAGTTTGCAATCCCGGTCGAGAGCTACCTGAGGCTGATCGATTGGGGCGTCGCGAAACTGGGCGATCCGGACTTCGGGTTGAGAATTGCGCAGACAGCCAGAGCGCGGCAATTAGGTGTTCTTGGCTGCATTGTCGACAATGCATCCTCGGTGCGAGACCTGTGCGTTTTGCTCGATCACTATTACCAGGTGTTTACCAGAAGTTTCGGCCTGAAATTCAACCAGGCGCACAGCATTTGCGTATTCGATTATTCGGCGAATCCGCTTCCGGGTAGCGATGGTCGACAAGACATAGACCTTACGCTTGCTGTTCTCGTGGCACTGATACGCCGCAAGATCGGCACCGGCTGGTATCCCATAACAACCCGGTTCACCTTTCCGCGCCCCCCCGATCTCACCACCCACCGCGATATTTTCGGGCCGGATGTCAGGTTCGGTCAGGACAAGAACCAGCTGTTTTTCTACCGCAGGATCCTGCGCCTGCAGAGCAGCGACGCCAACCCTTGCCTTTTGGCCATTGTACGCCAGCAGGCGGACTCGCTGCTAGAGCGGTCCCGCATGGGCGAGAGCATTGAACGGCGTGTCCGGCTGCTGCTGTCTTCGCGCGTGGGACACAGCCAACTGACCGCGACCGAAATTTCGAGCGATCTGAACATCTCGGTGCGCAAGCTTCATCGGTGCCTCAGTTCCGAGGGCACGACGTTCCGGGAATTGCGCAAAGACGTGATCCAGTCCGCCGCCCGCAGTGCGCTGGAGCTCACCGACGCGTCCGTCTCGGACATCGCGACACGGTTGGGGTTTTCGGAAACAAGCGCGTTCGTCAGAGCGTTCAAACGCGAAGAGGGGATCAGCCCGCTGAAGCACCGCAGGATGGCTGCGCCTTAGCGACTCCCCGTGGCCCGGTTCGGGACTATATGGAGAAGGAAACAGAAAAGGGCCGACCGTCGCCGCAATAGGCGAGGCCGGCCCAAAAGCTGTCAGTTGCCTGACACCAGTGTTCAGGCAGCGTTGCTCGAACGGTAGGTGTCGATAACTTCTTTCAGCGGTGCGTAAGCTTCTTTCGCGCGGGTGCGGCTCAGTTCGACCACTTCACGTGCGTTTGCGGCACCGTTTTCGATCGACGCGTGGGCGTGTGCGGCCTGCAGGTCGATGACGTCATTCAGGCATTTTGCCTGCATGGTGTCTTTGCCCAGGGCAACATAGCCGTCAACGGCGTTCTTGGCATAACCCAGCAGGGTTTTGTCAACTTCGATGACGCCTTCGACCACTTTGCGGCCGGAAGTGATGTAAGCGCCGAACAGCGACGAAACAGTGTTCGACACGTTTACGATTGAGTCGGTTGCTTTAGAAACGTTGGCAGCAGCATTGGTCTTGGGTGCGGTTGTCTTTGTAGCCATTGTATCTCTCCAGATTATCGTGATGAGCCGAAGATAGGGAGCGCTATGCCGCAGTGCAACATTTTTGTGCCGCAACGCGGCGTCACTTTGTTTCGACTAGGCCCCGAAAGCGAAATGCGTCAATAAAAACAAGGTCCCACCAACAATAGCCCCCAACACCGCCCCGTTGATCCGAATGAACTGAAGGTCGCGCCCAACCTCTGATTCCATCCGCGCGACAAGCTGGTCGCTGTCCCAGCTTGCGATGCTATCGGCGATATACTCGACGATCGCGGGCCGCATGTCGTTCAGCATCGCTTCGAATCCTTTTGCGAAGCGGGCATTCAACTGGTCCTGCATGTCGTCTGATTGCTGGACCGTCCGCGCAAAATCCTGCAGCGCCCGCGCCATCAGTTCGGCAACCCGGTCGGGCTGTTCGACAAAACCCTTGTCCACCTCGTGCAGAACCGCCGTGATGACCTGTTCCAGGGATTTGGCGAACTTCGGCGAGTCGGTGAATGTCTTGAAGCCTTGGTCGATATTCTCGGCGATCTTCCCGGTTTCCTGGAAACGGTCGATCAGTATCGTGATGGATTTCTCGAAATCTTGCCGCAGCGCAGATCTCGGGTTCGAAAGCTCCTCGATGATCGACAGAACCCCATCCACCAGAACTTCGGTGATCCGCTTGTCGACCGATGTGGTAATCCACCAGCGGCTGCGGTCCTGCACAACCTCCATGACCGTGTCGCGGTTTTCGTCCAGCACGTCTCGCACCTGCAGCAAAATGTCGTTCAGCAACTGGCTGTGCACGCTTCCTTTCAGAAGCTCGGTGATCTGCCGCGACAAGGTGGGTGAATCGACGATCTTGGCCATCAACTCGCGCAGGTATTTGGTCGGGGCTGGACCGATGCCGCCGCGCAGCTGGTTGTGCAGGATCCCCTGCAGAAGCTGCGACAATGTCCGGCTCAGCGTCGCGGCATTGTCAGGTTTTTCCAGCCAGTTTGCGGCTTTGAGCGCCGGGTTCGCCCGCTGCAACTGACCCAGAAGCTGCTCGGGGGCCAGAAAATACTCATCGATGAAGCGGGCGATATTGCCTGCGGCACGCTTTTGATTGTTGGGCAACAGTGCGGTGTGTGGAATGGGCAGGCCCAGCGGATGCCTAAACAGCGCCTCGACCGCGAACCAGTCCGCCAAACCGCCGACCATACCGGCCTCGGCCATGGCACGGACCAGCAAGAGCCATGTGGGCGGTTCCGGGATCGCGAAACTGGCCGCAAAGACCAGCGTCAGAAAACCCAGGATACCTGTGGCCGTACGCCTGACCTTGCGGATTGCCGCAGTTTTTTCGACGTCGATCGTGTTGTTAGCCTCGATCATAGCAATGGATCAGCTTTCCGCCATCGCCTCTTCGTGGATGAACGCTTCGACCCGGTCGGCCACGGCCTCGGCCTGCGTCAGCACGAACATGTGGCCGCAATCGACAAGCTCCATCGTCGCGTTCGGCAATCGCCCGGCCAGAATTTTGCCGTTGACCGGCGGAACGATCGGGTCGTGTTTGCCCATCAGGACAAGCGCCGGAATCTTGATGCGCGGCAGCCACAGGTAGCTGGTCCAGCCCAGACCGGCCAGTAGCTGATAGAGATAGCCGCGCTTGTCCCCGGCCTTCATTGCGCGGGTATGGTTCTTCAGCATTTCCTGATTGAAGGCCACTTCGCCGCCATAAAGCTCGGTAGCAACATTCAGCATGTAGTCCGGGTCGGTATAGCGTTTGTGGGTCACCATCTTCCTGAGCACATTGACGTTGCCCGGCACCATGACCAGACCCGCCGCAGTGGCCGCCAAGGTCAGGGTATGGCAGCGTTTCTGGAAGTCATGCGCAAATTGCTGCGCCAGCGCGCCGCCCCAGGACACGCCGAACACATCGACCATGGCAACAC
>JBPCWT010000075.1:0-3049 GCA_051009255.1 Ruegeria sp.
AAATTAACCACACGCTAGGCTTCAAGCCTGTACGAAGCTGCAAGGTTGCACACCTAAGCAACCCGGAGTGAAAACTAATGATCCGAAAAAGTGCTGACGAACGCACCCGATACTTTTTTGACGATAGCTGATATTGGAAATGGCGAACTGCGCGCCGCAATTTTGCCAAATCAGAGATCGGGAAGTTTAAAAATGCCTTTTGAAAGCGATCCGATATGCAGGAAAACCTTTCTGGAAATCAGAATTCGCAAACCCGGGTTAGCCGTCATCCTGGGGGCAAATCTGATTGCCGCGCCCGCATGGTCGCAACCCCATTCCGTGTCAGGCGTCAGTTCAGACGGTGTTCTGAATATCCGGACCGATATTGATTATAATCTGGAGGTAAGCGCCTCGGAAATCATCGGGACAATTCCGCACGATGCCACCGATGTCATGGTGACAGGTGTTTCGGTAGAAATTGGCGACGCAAAGTGGCGTGAAGTCGAATACAAAGGCACCGTGGGATGGGTGAACGACCGTTACCTGAAACCAACCAATCTGTTGCTGCAACCGCCCGAGGCATTGCAGTGCGCAGGGACCGAGCCATTCTGGAACGTCGATATTGATGAAAGCAGCAGCACGTTCATCTCGCCCGAGCTGGAAAACCAGATCGCGCTTGAATACTTGAGCTTTGAACCGGGCATCGGAAGGACTGACCTGTGGGGTCACTATCTTGGCAGTGCTGACGGTGCCCATAACATTACAGTCATCGTTCGTTACACCGAAGCCTGTTTTGACGGGATGTCAGACCTGACATATGATTTCGACGCTATTCTGCTGGGTTTAGGTGGGTCTGGCGCCCCGGTCCATGGATGCTGCACGTATAAAATCCGATAGAAATCTTGGTTTTGTGCTGTCTCTGTGCGGCGAACAGTTCATGCGCACCGGAGGACTGCCCTAAAATCAAAGGGGAAAGTAAAGCTCTCAACACAGATTCTCGCTGTTGATGAACGGCCTTTGGATTCTGCGGTTTCGGTGTTTTCGCCAATGCTCGTTGGGTACTTTAGGGGGGCCTAGGACTTTTGGCCCGTCCTCTGCAAAATCAAAAACGCGGAACAATTGCCAATGTTTGCAAAACACTTGAGTTTTGGTCATCCTTCGCAGCATGGAAATCTTGACCGTCAGCCATAGCAGTTTCCTGATCCTGATGTCCTGCGTCGTCGCGCTGGCTGCAGGGTTCACTGGGTTGTCGCTTACCCGTGATCTGTCAGAAAAGCCGATGTTCCAGAAAAAGGCATCGATTGCGCTGGCGGCCGTGGCGCTGGGCGGCGGCATATGGGCAATGCATTTCGTGGCCATGCTTGGTCTGAAATTGCCGATCCTGTTCTATTATGACGCGGCGATCACACTGGTTTCGGCCCTGTCAGCGATCCTGCTTGTTGGTGCGGCTCTGCTTTTGCTGCATTTCGCTGATCGAACCCCCGCAATCATTTCGCTTGCCGGTGCCATTGTCGGCTTGGGGATACTGGTCATGCACTACATTGGCATGGCCGGGCTAGAGCAGTGTCGCGCAGTCTATACCGCCTCGGGCGTCCTCTTTTCGTCCATTGTGGCAATCGGACTGTGTGTTCTGGCTTTTTGGATTGCTTACGGGCACCGCACAAATCGCAACATCCTGCTTGGGACGTTTTGCTTTGCGTTCGCTGTTTGCTCTGTGCACTTTCTGGCAATTGCCGGCACCAATTTCGTACAGGAAACCAGCGTCGCCGAGTTTGGGCCGCCAATGAGCAATGAAACACTTGCACTTGGCGTGATATTCTTCAGTTTTGTGATTTTCGGGGCGTGCCTGTGGGTGAGTGTGACCTATCTTATTGCGCCGGACACGAGGCCCGGTGACATTGGGGCAGCGCAATCGCCACGAACCGTAGCAGATCTACAGATTCCTTGTGAAAGAGACGGAAGCAAGATCTTTGTCCGGTCAAGGGACGTTCTGTTTGTGCGTGCCGACGGACACTACTCGCAGATATACACCGAAGACGAACGACTGTTCTGTGTCTGGCCCATCACGGTGGCCGCCAAGCGCCTGCTGCCGGTCGGGTTCCTGCAAACCCATCGCAGCTATCTTGTAAATCCCAGCCGTGTTTCCCGGTTTGAGCGAACAAAGGACAAGGGGCGCTGCCTATTTGACGGAACCGACCTGCCACCCGCGCCGGTGAGCCGATCAAAGCTCAAAGTGATTCAAGACGCGCTTGCATCGCAGGTCGGCGCAATTCGTGCGTGACAGCGCGCATTTCGTGCAAAAGGCAGGATATTCATTGATTTTCTAGTGTCCGTGTATGCGGGTGGATGCAGGCTCTTTCCAAGAGAAAATTTGCTTTTGGGAGGAGCAATCCAATGATACCAGCGTCATTTGAATACTATCGCCCCAAGGACATGGCCGGTGTCCTGTCTTTACTTCAGGAACACGGGGACGACGCGCGGGTCATGGCGGGTGGTCACAGCCTGATCCCCATGATGAAGTTGCGTATGGCCGATGTGCCGCACTTGATTGACTTGCAGGATGTTGGCGGCTTGTCCGATATCGAGATCGGCAGCGACGCCATCCAGATCGGTGCGCTGGTGACACAGGCTGACCTGATCGACCACGCGCGCTTGGCCGAGGTTGCGCCGATCCTGCGAGAAGCCGCACTGCAGATTGCGGATCCTCAGGTTCGCTACATGGGCACGGTCGGAGGCAATATTGCCAATGGAGATCCGGGCAATGACATGCCGGGACTTATGCAATGCCTCGACGCCAAGTTCACGGTTGTCGGGCCAGATGGCGAACGTGAGATTCCGGCGCGAGAGTTTTACGAAGCGGCTTATATGACGGCCCGCGAGGATGAAGAAGTCCTTACAGGGGTTTCGATCCCCCTGCCCTCTGGCGGTCACGCCTATGAAAAGCAAAAACGAAAGATCGGCGATTATGCCACCGCTGCCGCTGCGGTGCAGATCGTCAATTCGGGTGGTACCTGCGCCAGCGCAGACATCGCGATGACCAATCTCAGCGATACACCGGTCTATTCCGAGG
>JBPCWT010000076.1:0-5670 GCA_051009255.1 Ruegeria sp.
GACGGTCAACCAAACCGGGGCAATGACAACGATGCCGGTCAGAAACGACGCGCGCAAACTGGCGAACAGTCCGGGGCGGCGATGAGGTTCTTCGTCGAACGGTGTATTCATTACGGTTCCGAGTGGCCTGTCTGTTTAGTTAGGCAGTTTAATGCGCTGGTACAATAGCCTATGAACGCTTGGTTTACGAACCGTCCTTGGACAATGCTTTTGCAATTTTGGCGGCAAGGCGCGCGTTGTTTCGAACAAGTGCGATATTGGCGGTCAGGGACCGGCCTTCGGTCTGTTCGAATATCCGCTGCAGCAGGTAAGGTGTAACGCCTTTTCCTGAAATTCTATGAGTTTTGGCATCAGCTTGCGCCGACGCGATTACCGGGGCCAGCTCCTCAGCCGATATCTGATCCGCTTGCGGGATTGGGTTTGCCACAAGTTGACCGCCGGGCAGGCCCAATGCGCGTCGCATTGCGTGGGCTGCGGCGATGTCGTCTGCGCTGTCCATGCGCAGCGGGGCGGCATGTGGCGATTTTGCCGACCAGAAAGCTGGGAATTCATCCTGCCCATAAGCGATAACCGGCACACCCAGTGTTTCCAGTACTTCCAGCGTTTTCGCGATGTCGAGAATGGCCTTGGCACCAGCCGCGACAACCGTAACCGGCGTCTGCCCCAATTCGTGAAGGTCTGCCGAAATGTCGAACGAGGTTTCGGCGCCTTGGTGCACACCGCCGATGCCACCAGTAGCAAAAACCTCGATACCGGCGTGTTTTGCCGCGATCATGGTGGCGGCTACCGTGGTGGCGCCTGTGCCGCCGGTGGCCATGCAGGCGGCCATATCGGCGCGGGACAATTTGGCAACGCCCTGTGCCTGACCCAGTTCCGCCAGTTGTTCGGGCTCAAGACCAACGTGCAGCTTGCCCATGATAACGGCCATCGTTGCCGGAAAAGCGCCCGCATCGCGGATGTCCTGTTCGACCTGTGTAGCGACTTCGATGTTTTGCGGATACGGCATGCCGTGGGTAATGATCGTGCTTTCAAGCGCGACGATGGGCTGGCCCGTGTCTTTTGCAGCGCGGACTTCGGAAGAGTAAATTGTTTCAATCACAGTGGAGTTTCTCCGGAAACATAAGTTGCGGCAGCGTGCAAGGCGCGCGACAGCGCCTCTTCATTGTTGGCGCCATTGGCTTCGGCGGCGATATGCGCCGCCATGAAAGTATCGCCTGCGCCGGTTACGCGCGTAACGAGGACTGATGGCGGGGTTTTGGTAAGAATACCTTCGGCGTCGCCTACGGTGGCAGAGTTTCCACCGTCAGTAACCAGCACCCGTAATGCGCCGCGATCCAGCAAACCGACGGCTGCCGCGGCAGAGTTTGAAAATTCTCGCTGGCAGAGCAGCCCTGCTTCTTCAAGGTTCAGGTACAAAGTGGCGCGAGCATGCTTGAGGAACGGTAAAAGTCGCTCTGCCTTGCCGGGTGATGCCGGTGCTACACGCAGATCAGCACGCGCGAACGCAGGGCTTTGTGCGATTTCCTCTAGCAGTTGCAAGGTCAGGTTGCCGTCCAACGCTATCGGCCCCTCGTATGGGGTATTTTCGAAACCCAAAGGACCGTGCATCAAAGGCCGCAGGATTTTCGCACCCGCCGCTTCAAGCGAATGCGCATCAGCTATTGCTGCGATCAGCCCGTTGGCACCTTCGACCGCCATGTACCGGTCAGTAGGCAGATCCTGCGAACGATAGATGTGATCGGTTATCATACCCTGTCGTGTGCACGCATGTACCAGTTCGTCGCCCTCGGGGTCGCGGCCAACGGCGGTCAGCAGGGTAGGGGTCAGACCAAAACGCACGAGTGTCATCGCGACGTTCAAGGCCACACCGCCCGGCAGGCGGGTTATGCGACCCGGTACGTCCGACCCTTGCCGCATATGGCTGGCAGATCGCCCAATAATGTCCCACAGGACCGAACCAATGCAGAGTATTTCAGTAGTTTTTTTCATGAAGCTGTCATGCCGTAGCCCCGGTTTGGGCGCAAGAGAGAAGGATCAGGATGATATGCCAAGAACCATTCGGTTTTACCTGCTGCGTCGGTGCAAAGGTTTCCGCTTGCCATCATCAGAATTCAGTCAGACTATTGAGCCATAATTGAGTTCGATTTACGCGCATTTGGTGGTGAGATTCTGATGAAGACAATTGTCGGTGCGGATTTGTATCGTCGCATCTGGCTGTGCTTACATCTGTGTATTTCAATCTTTCTTTTAAGTGTGGGCAAACTGACCGCGCATGAACTGACGCCGACGATCGCGGATTTCTGGGTCGAGGATTCCAATCTTGTTTTTGAGGTCAGGCTGAACGCCGAAGCCTTTGTCGCGCGTCTTGATCTGGATGAAGTCACGGATACTGAAAGCGCACCTGACAAAGCGCGGTATGATGCGTTGCGATTGATGGCGTCGTCAGAGTTGGAACCCTTGGTTCGTGAGTTTGCCGTTCAATGGGTGGATGGCCTGCAAGTAAGCGCCGGTGGTCCCGTCGATCTGTCGTTTGAAGGTGCGCGTATCCCGGTTGTCGGAAACCCGGACACCCCCAGAACTTCGAAAATTCTGCTAACCGGCACGTTGCCGGAACAAGCGCACAGCCTGCGGTTAATCTGGCCCAAAGGGGCGGGCGCGGTTGTGCTTAGGCAACAGGGTGTTGACCAGCCTTATACCGGGTATCTGATCGGGGGTGAAGCCAGCCCTTCGATACCACTTGGCGGTGGCGCCGGGATGGGCGCGTGGCAATCGCTGGAGACGTTCGCGGCCAAGGGATTTGAACGGATTTTGCCGGGCGGGCCGCAACAGGTGTTTTTTGTACTGGCAATGCTGCTTATGTCGCCAAGACTTTGGCCAGTGTTCTGGCAGCTGATTGTCTTTTCAGTGGCTTTTTTCCTGACCTTGGCAGCGGGTGTTCTGGAGGTCATCGAATTCCCTAAAGGATTGATACTGCAGACTGTTCCGGCGACCATAGTTTTAATGGCAGTGGCCAACATCTTGTCACGGCGATTGGATATTTGGCGGCTGCTTGCTGTTTTACTGTTTGGGTTGGTGCATGGGGCAAACGTGTCGTTCAGCCTTGGTCAGGCAGGTATACCGCCTGACCATCTGGCATCAGCGCTGTTGGGGTACGGGGCCGGGGCAGAGATTGCATTTGTGGCGATTTCTCTGGTCGTCCTTGCGCTTGCTACGCTGCTGTCACAGGGTGGGCATCGTTTTCTAAGCAGGAATGTAACCTTGGCGTCGATGATAATCGCGCTGATCGGTTTTTACTGGTGTTTCGAGCCTTACATGATCGCCTAAACCATTGTCGACGTCATTTTTTTCAGGCTGGCAAGTGCGTCATCTCTGCCCCAGATTTCATCCCCGATGCCAAAGAAATCCGTACATGGGGCAAGTTCGCTTACTAAGGTTTCGCTCAGCCCGCCTTCGGCCACAACAGGAACCTCGATCATCTCTGACCACCATTGCAGAAGTTCCCGATCCGCGACGGTACCATCGCCCAGCGACACGTTTCCCACGGGGCCAAATGCGACGTAATCCGATCCGGCCTCTCCAGCAGTCATACCGTCGTGGCGCGATGTGCCGCAAAAGCTGCCGACGATGGCATCCGGCCCCAATTCCTTGCGGGCGGCGCGAACAGACCGCGCGGCGTCATCCAAGTGGACGCCATCCAGCCCCAGACGTTGCGCCAGCAACACGTGGTTAGAAATCACCAAAGCCACATCGCGGGCATGAGCGACGGCACGACACGCGTCTGCCGCACGGGCAATGTTGTCTTCGTCGTTGCCAGCCAATGCCAGCCGAATGCACGCAATCTCGGCCCCGTCCAGAACGCGGGCCAGCCGGTCAGGGAAGCTCCCCAGGTCAATGGCCGGAGGGGTGATCAGATAAATCTGCGGCTGCTCGGGGGTATCCATCGGCGCATCCTTGGCTTTGTCTTTCGCGCGGTTTAGCGGATTGCGGGCCGGAAGCAAACTTTATTGCCTTTTGACCAAGCTAAATGACTGCATAACGGGCTGGGTGGCTTGCCCTGCATCTGACAGCGGATTACAGCAGGCAGGATTTTTGGAGTAGGACATGCCAAGCGACAAATCCCAGCCCAGTTTCGTGCTCGTGCGCCCGCAAATGGGTGAAAACATCGGCGCCGCCGCACGGGCCATGTGGAATTTTGGGTTGGACCGGATGCGGATCGTGGCACCACGCGATGGCTGGCCGAACCCCAAGGCCGTGGCGATGTCCAGCGGGGCGGGCCGATTGCTGGACGAGGCGCAGCTTTTTGATGATCTGGCCAGTTCTCTTTCAGATCGTACATTCGTTTTTGCAACCACGGCCCGGCAACGCGGGCTGACCAAGCCCGTGTTCAGCCCGGAAAAAGCCATGCAGATTGCCGCGGAAAAGGTTGCCGCTGGTGAAAAGGTGGCTGTGTTGTTCGGGCCGGAACGCGCAGGGTTGGAGAACGAGGATATTGCCAAGGCAAATGCCATCATCTCGGTCCCTGTGAACCCGGAATATGCCTCGTTGAACCTTGGGCAATGCGTATTGCTGACTGCATATGAATGGATGCGTCAATCCGGTGACGTGGTGCACGAGACCACCGATCTAGGCAAGGGCGACTGGGCTACGGGCATTGAAGTTGAAAAACTGGTTGAGCATTACGAAGAGCGCCTGGAAGAAGCCGGTTTCTTTTACCCGCCGGAAAAGGCCGAAGGGATGAAAGTGAATCTGCGCAATCTTTGGTCCCGAATGCGAATGACGCGGGCGGACGTGCAGATGTTACATGGCGTCATGCGGCAGATGGTCCGTTGGAAGGACAGGCCGTAATACTGGACCTTGTTCGCGGCTGGCCCTAGCTTGCGTGGAAATCAAGAATATGAGGATGGCATGAGCGGCAAGCGCAGCATCTTTGAGGAAGTCTCGGAAGGCCAACAGCAAGATGCTGTGCAGCCCGGTATGATCGACCGCGGGCGCAAAGGCGCGCGCAACGCAATTCGGGCGTGGCTGATGGTTTTGTTCGCCTTGGTGGTCGCGATGATTGTTGTTGGCGGTCTGACCCGACTGACAGACAGCGGTCTGTCGATCACGGAATGGCGGCCAGTCACTGGGGCGGTTCCGCCAATGAACGAGTTGGCATGGCAGGCCGAATTCGACAAGTATAAGCAGATCGATCAATGGCGCATCCAGAACCAGTGGATGGAACTGGACGATTTCAAAACGATTTACTGGTGGGAATGGGGGCATCGCCAGCTGGGTCGTGTGATCGGTCTGGTGTGGGCGATTGGTTTCTTTGGCTTCTTGTTCGCCAAAAAGATTCCGACAGGATGGACCGGTCGTTTGTTGCTGCCGGGCGTTTTGGGCGGGGTTCAAGGTGTCGTCGGATGGTGGATGGTCGCCTCGGGTGTGACTCAGGGTGAGGGAATGGTTGCCGTCGCCAGCTATCGCTTGGCGGTTCATCTTGGGCTGGCCTTTGTGATCCTTGGGTTTCTTGCGTGGTACATATTCCAGTTGGGTCGCAACGAGCGCGATCTGATGCAGGCCCGCCGGGCAAAAGAAGAGCGGCTTTTCTCGTTGTCTACGGGGCTAATGCATTTTGCGTTTTTGCAGATTCTGATCGGTGCGCTGGTTGCCGGAATTGACGCCGGGCGATCC
>JBPCWT010000077.1:0-2588 GCA_051009255.1 Ruegeria sp.
TTACAAATGTTACCAAGATCAACTTTGAAGATCCCGAACGCGCAAAGCACAAAATCGCGTTTGACAACCTGACGCCGCTTTACCCCGATGAGCGCCTGAACATGGAGATCGAAGATCCGACCATCAAGGACAAGTCAGCTCGCGTTATTGATCTGGTTGCCCCGATAGGTAAGGGACAGCGCTCCCTGATCGTTGCGCCACCACGGACAGGTAAAACCGTGATCTTGCAAAACATCGCGCACTCGATCGAACGGAACCATCCCGAGTGCTACCTGATCGTTCTGCTGATCGACGAACGTCCGGAAGAAGTGACCGACATGCAGCGTTCGGTTAAGGGCGAAGTCGTATCGTCGACCTTTGATGAACCGGCCACTCGCCACGTTGCGGTGTCTGAGATGGTTATTGAAAAGGCCAAGCGTCTGGTCGAGCACAAACGAGATGTTGTTATTTTGCTCGACTCTATCACAAGACTTGGTAGAGCATTTAACACTGTTGTCCCATCTTCGGGTAAGGTTCTGACCGGTGGTGTCGACGCAAACGCGTTGCAACGACCCAAGCGTTTCTTTGGCGCGGCACGGAACATCGAAGAGGGCGGATCGCTGACCATCGTTGCAACCGCACTGATCGACACCGGTTCGCGGATGGACGAAGTGATCTTTGAAGAATTCAAAGGCACCGGTAACTCGGAAATCGTTCTGGACCGCAAGATCGCTGACAAGCGCGTCTTCCCAGCGATCGATATTCTTAAATCCGGCACCCGGAAAGAGGACCTGTTGGTTGACAAGGGCGATCTGGCGAAAACCTTTGTTCTGCGCCGTATCCTCAACCCGATGGGAACGACCGATGCGATCGAGTTCTTGTTGTCCAAGTTGAAACAGACCAAGACCAATTCCGAGTTCTTTGACTCGATGAATACCTGATACGGTCTTGTATCCGACGCGAGGCCTTCGAATGGATACGATTTTCGCCTTGGCCAGCGCACAGGGCAAAGCCGGAGTGGCGGTCATTCGCCTGTCCGGCCCCTTGGCGCATTCAGCAGTAACTACGCTTGCGGGACCTGATCTGCCATCGCGCGGGATGCGGATGCGGCGCCTGCACACCGCCGATGGTGCGCGGCTGGATGATGGGCTGGTGCTAACGTTCAAAGGACCTGCCAGCTTTACCGGCGAAGACGTTGCAGAGCTGCAGATTCACGGCAGCACGGCATCGGTAAATGCTGTTTTAAGATACCTGTCCGAAATGGATGGCCTGCGCATGGCTGAACCCGGCGAGTTCACGCGCCGCGCATTGGAAAACGGCAAGATGGATCTGGCCCAGGTAGAGGGGCTGGCCGATCTGATTGACGCAGAGACCGAGGCGCAGCGCAAACAGGCACAGACCATACTGGCCGGTGATCTTGGCAAACTGGCAGAGCGATGGCGCCGTGACCTGATCCGCGCGGCATCGTTGCTGGAGGCGGTCATTGACTTTGCCGACGAAGAAGTCCCCACCGACGTCACCCCAGAGGTTCAGGCGCTTGTAAACGGCGTTATGGCGGATCTGAAACACGAAGCGGATGGCGTGAAAATCGCCGAACGTATCAGAACTGGGTTCGAGGTTGCTATTGTCGGACTGCCGAATGCCGGGAAATCAACCCTGCTGAACGCTTTGGCGGGACGTGAGGCCGCGATAACCTCGGAATATGCCGGAACCACGCGCGACGTGATCGAAGTGCGTATGGATCTGGCAGGGCTACCGGTAACCCTGCTGGACACGGCCGGGCTGCGCGAAACCGAAGATCATGTCGAAGGATTGGGAATAGCCCTGGCACGAAAACGTGCCGAGGCAGCCGATTTGCGTGTTTTCCTGACAGAATCCCTGACCGACCTGAACATCGAAAACCAGCCTGATGATATCCACGTACTGCCGAAATCCGACCTGCGTGTCGAAGGCGATGGCGGAATATCGGGAAAAACGGGGCAGGGAATAGATTGCCTGATTTCCCAGATTTCGTTAGTTTTAAGAGAGCGTACTACCAGTTCTGGTATAGCGATCCGTGAAAGGCACCGTATTGCAATTATCAAGGCGCATGTGGCGCTGGGCCAGGCAATGACGGTTCTTGAATCAGGCGCGGACTTGTATGATATCGCAGCTGAAGAATTGCGCACGGCGATCCGAGCCCTTGAATCACTGGTTGGCAGAATAGATGTGGAAAACCTGCTGGACGAGATTTTCGCAAGTTTCTGCCTTGGTAAGTAAGGAGTGTTTCACGTGAAACATTCGCAGTTTGATATCGTAGTGATCGGCGCCGGCCACGCCGGAACCGAGGCCGCCCACGCCGCCGCGCGCATGGGCGCATCAACGGCCTTGGTCACACTGTCCGAACGCGACATTGGCGTCATGTCCTGCAATCCCGCCATTGGTGGTTTGGGCAAAGGCCACCTTGTGCGCGAGATTGACGCGCTGGATGGTGTAATGGGCCGCGTTGCCGACCGGGCTGGAATTCAATTCCGGCTATTGAACCGACGCAAGGGGCCCGCAGTGCAAGGCCCAAGGGCACAGGCGGACCGGGCGCTGTATCGCGCGGCCATGCTGGAAGAAACGCGGAA
>JBPCWT010000078.1:0-6347 GCA_051009255.1 Ruegeria sp.
TGGCGAAAAGGTGTGAATCAGTCGCACCTCTCCCGTTGTCTTTGGCCGCGTTAAAAACCATATTCCGTCGGGTAGATAAAGCAAAATGCTTGCGTCAAACAGACGCTATTTTTGATCTGGATCAAACCCGAAAGGCCCTGACACATGGCTCATGCCCCGTTTCGCCCATTTGAAACCGCCCTACCGCACGACGAAGCACTGGCCGAGTTGCGGTCGGCAACGGCGGGGGCCGAGGATGGCGAACTGTTCGTTGAAAGGCGCAAGTCCGAGTCGCTGGTCTTTGATGACGGGCGTTTGCGCACCGCATCTTACGATGCGTCCGAGGGGTTTGGCCTGCGGGCGGTTCAGGGCGACGTCGCCGGATATGCCCATTCGACCGAGGTGTCTATTCCAGCCCTGAAGCGTGCCGGTGAAACGGCGCGGCTGGCGGTTGGCGATGGGGGCGGAACGCTGGCCGAGGCACCGAGGGCCACAAACGCGCGACTGTATACCGAGGAAGATCCAATCGAATCCGCAAGTTTTCCGGTCAAGATCGAAACGCTGCGTGAAATTGATGGATTTGCCCGCGATCTGGACAAGCGGGTCGTTCAGGTCAGCGCCACGATTGCAGCATCGGTGCAAGAGGTCGAAATCCTGCGGCCTGACGGGGGGCTTGTCCGCGATGTTCGTCCTATGACGCGGCTGAACATCTCGGTCATCGTCGAGCAGAATGGCCGCCGCGAAAGCGGATCCGCCGGAGGCGGTGGCCGTGTCGGGCTGGACGGGCTGATCGATCCGGGCGACTGGCAGGACAAGGCGCGCGAAGCGTTAAGGATTGCGCTTGTGAACCTCGACGCGATCCCTGCCCCGGCCGGCATCATGGAGGTGGCATTAGGCCCCGGTTGGCCCGGCATCCTGCTGCACGAGGCGATCGGGCATGGGTTGGAGGGAGATTTCAATCGCAAGGGAAGTTCCGCCTTTGCCGGGCTGATGGGACAGAGAATCGCGTCAGAAGGCGTGACGGTAGTGGATGACGGAACCATCCCGGACCGGCGCGGATCAATCACCGTTGACGACGAAGGCACCCCAAGTTCGCGCACCGTACTGATCGAGGATGGCATCCTGACGGAATTCATGCAGGACCGCCAGAACGCGCGTTTGATGGGGGTCCAGCCCACCGGCAACGGACGGCGCCAAAGCTATGCCCATAAACCGATGCCGCGCATGACGAACACCATCATGCTGGGCGGAAATGCGGACCCTGCCGAACTGGTGTCCGACATCAAGGATGGTATCTGGGCCGTGGGATTTGGTGGGGGTCAGGTCGATATCACCAACGGCAAGTTCGTCTTTTCCTGCACCGAAGCCTATCGGGTTCAGAACGGCAAGATTGGTGCGCCGGTGAAAGGTGCGACACTGATCGGGGATGGTCCTTCGGCGCTGCGGCGCATTCGCGGGCTGGGCAACGATATGGCGTTGGATTCGGGAATGGGAACATGTGGCAAGGACGGGCAGTGGGTGCCCGTCGGTGTCGGGCAGCCGACCGTGTTGATGGACGGGTTGACCGTTGGCGGCTCTGCCGCCTGAGTCGCGGGAATCGATCGGCACAGGGTTTTCCTGTGTCGGAGATTTCGAGCTGCAGAAAATCCGTGTCGTCGAGTTACTGTTAGTTTTTTGATTTACTTACAATGACTTACGTAGATTTTAAGTCCGTTTACTTTGCCGATTAGATAGAATTTTCAACGATTCACCTGCTGTTAACGACAAATCTCGTAAATCAGTTCTGCAATCAGGCGGAGCCAGGGATGATCGAGGAGCAGCATTCTTCCGACCGCACCCCACCAGCACCCACCACGGAAGAGGATCGGTTTTCCTGGCTTCGCCTGTTGCGTTCGCGAAAGGTTGGCCCCACGAACTTTCGGCGTCTGCTGCGGGATCATGGATCGGCGCAGGGTGCGTTGGCCGCGCTGCCAGATATCGCGCGGGCCGCCGGGATCGAGGATTATGAAATTTGCCCGCCCAAAGTTGTTGAATCGGAACTCAGGGCTGCGAAAGCTGCGAATGCGCGGCTGCTGTGTCTGGGTGATGCGGATTTTCCAAAGGCTTTGATTGACCTGCAGGATGCCCCGCCTGTTTTGTGGGCCATTGGCCGGGTCGCGTTGTTGCACCAACCGGCCATTGCCGTTGTTGGTGCGCGCAATTGCTCGTCCCTTGGTGCGCGGATGGCACGCGCCCTGGCGGCGGATCTTGGGGCAGAAGGGTATGTTGTGGTGTCCGGTCTGGCGCGTGGCATTGATACCTGTGCGCATATGGCGGCGCTTTCAACGGGAACAATCGCGGTGATGGCGGGCGGTGTCGACGTGGTTTATCCGGCGGAAAACGCCAATTTGGCGGCAGAGATTTCGGCATCCGGTCTGCGCCTGTCCGAACAGCCCATTGGCGTTGTCCCGCAGGCGCGCCATTTTCCGCGGCGAAACCACATAATTTCAGGCTTGGCCCAAGCGGTTGTCGTGGTCGAAGCTGCCGCGAAATCGGGCAGCCTGATCACCGCACGCGATGCACTGGATCAGGGGCGAGAGGTTCTGGCCGTTCCCGGTCATCCGTTCGACGCCCGTGCCGCCGGGTACAATCACTTGATCCGGGATGGCGCGCCGCTGGTCCGATCCGCACAAGACGTGATTCAGGCCTTGCCGCTGCTTCAGCCAGACCTGCAGCCCCCACCCTTGTTTCAATCAGAACCGCGCAGGCCGGAACCCGGTCCAACGGTCAGTCATTGCGCGACGGTATTGCAGAAACTGATCCTAGATCGGCTTGGCCCCTCGCCCGTTGCCGAAGACCAGTTGATTCGGGATATCTCGGCCAGCGCCGGCGAGGTGGGTCCGGTGCTGGTCGATCTGGAACTTGCGGGCAAAATTCAGCGGCAGGCCGGGGGATTGCTGTCGTTGGCGGGGTGAACCGCCGCGAGACGATGCAGTGGCGCGGGATGCGGGGGGAGTGCGGCACTTGGGCCACAAACCCATCAAATCTTGCTTTGCAATTTACTCAAACTATCTGGCTGATATCCCTCATATTTTTTGGAAATTTACAGAACGCATTGACAATCCGCCCTTGCCCCACACATCTTGCACGGCCATAGATGGCGCCTAATTCGTCGAGCGAGGTTTTTCCCTAAATGCCTGTAGTTGTTGTAGAATCCCCGGCCAAAGCAAAAACAATCAACAAATATCTTGGCCCCGACTACACGGTTCTGGCCTCGTACGGTCATGTTCGGGACCTACCGCCCAAGGACGGTTCTGTCGATCCCGAACACGACTTTTCGATGACGTGGGAAGTGAGCACCGACAGCCGCAAACACGTCAAGGCGATTGCCGATGCGCTGAAGGATGACAACGCGCTGATCCTGGCGACTGACCCCGACCGCGAGGGCGAAGCGATCAGCTGGCACCTGCAGGAAGCGCTGACAAAACGCCGTTCGATCAAAAAGGATACGGCCGTCAGCCGCGTGACGTTCAATGCCATTACCAAGGATGCCGTGACGCAGGCGATGCAAAACCCGCGCGACGTGGATATGCCGTTGGTCGAGGCTTATCTGGCCCGCCGTGCGCTGGATTATCTGGTGGGTTTCAACCTCAGCCCCGTATTGTGGCGCAAGTTGCCGGGCGCAAAATCCGCCGGGCGGGTTCAATCGGTCTGTTTGCGGCTGATCGTGGAACGCGAGATGGAGATCGAGGCGTTCAAGCCGGTTGAGTACTGGACGGTCAAGGCGTTGTTTGAAACGCCGCGCGGTCAGGTTTACGAAGCGCGGCTTGTCACGCTGGCGGGCAACAAGCTGGACAAGCATGATATTGCCAATGCGACACAGGCGGAAATGGCCGTTCAGGCGATCACCAGCCGCAGCCTGAGCGTTACGTCGGTCGAGGCAAAACCCGCCGCCCGTAATCCCAGCGCGCCGTTCATGACATCAACCTTGCAGCAGGAGGCCAGCCGCAAGTTTGGCATGGGAGCACGTCATGCCATGCAGGTTGCCCAGCGCCTGTACGAAGCGGGATACATTACCTATATGCGAACCGATGGCATCGATATGGCGCCAGAGGCGGTCATGGCGGCGCGGGACACGATCAAGGATCGGTATGGCGCCGAATACGTGCCGGATTCGCCGCGCATGTATAAGAATAAGGCCAAGAACGCGCAGGAAGCGCATGAATGCATTCGTCCCACGGATATGAACCGCGACGCCAAGGCGCTGAAGGTCACGGACGATGATCAGCGCAAACTGTATGACCTGATCTGGAAACGAACCATCGCCTGTCAGATGGCCGCCGCCCGGTTGGAACGGACAACGGTCGAGATTGGCAGCGATGACCGGCAGGTGGGGCTGCGGGCCACGGGGCAGGTCATGCTGTTCGACGGGTTCATGCGGGTATACGAAGAAGGCCGCGACGATGTTGCGGATGACGACGAAAAGCGCCTGCCGCAGATCATGCAGGGCGAACCTGCGCAGTTTGCCAGGTCGTCTATGGCGGATCAGTTCACAAAGGCCACGGGCAACGCGCCCGGCGGGGCCGGTGCAAAAGTCGCCAAAGAGGCTGTTTTGTCCGAGAACGAGGCCGTTCTTGCGCTGCAATCCCACACTCAGCCACCGCCGCGCTATACCGAGGCGACCTTGGTCAAGCGGATGGAAGAGTTGGGGATCGGGCGACCGTCGACATATGCGTCTATCGTGACAACGATTCAGGATCGCGGTTATGTGCGCAAGGACAAGAACCGGTTGATACCAGAAGAAAAAGGGCGGATCGTCACGATATTCCTGCTGAATTTCTTTCGCCAGTATGTGGGGTATGAATTCACCGCCAACCTGGAAGAGCAGCTGGACGATGTCAGTGCGGGCAGCCAGGACTACAAGCATTTGCTGGGCAAGTTCTGGCGCGATTTCTCGGCTGCGATCGGCGAAACCTCGGAACTGCGCATTTCCGAAGTACTGGGAAAGTTGGACGAAGCGCTGGCACCGCAGCTGTATCCACCAAAAGAGGACGGATCCGACCCGCGCGTCTGTCCGAAATGCGGGTTGGGTCAACTGCACCTGAAGACCTCGCGGACTGGTGGGTTCGTTGGCTGCGGCAACTATCCTGAATGTACCTATACCCGGCCGATTGCCGGTGAAGGCGCCGAAGGCGAAGAGCAGCTGCTGGGTGAGGATGCCGGTGACGAAATCTGGCTGAAAACTGGACGCTTTGGCCCGTATGTTCAGCGCGGAGAGCCGACGCCGGAGAACAAGAAACCACCACGCGCGTCATTGCCGCGTGGTTGGGACAAAGAGGCGATGGATTTGCAAAAGGCGCTGACGCTGCTCAGCCTGCCACGGCAGATCGGTGAACATCCTGATGGCGGTATGATCAGTTCGAATTTCGGGCGGTTCGGTCCTTACCTGATGCACCAGCTGGCGGACGAGGCAAAGCCGGTTTACGCGAATCTCAAAGACCCGAACGATGTGTTTGAGATTGGCATGAACAGGGCTGTTGAACTGCTGGCCGAGAAACGCGCCAATCCGGGCGGTCGCGGTCGTGCTGCGGCCAAGGCGCTTAAGGATCTGGGTGAGCATCCGGACGGTGGCCCCATACAGGTGCTGGACGGGCGTTATGGGCCATATGTCAAATGGGCAAAGGTAAATGCCACGCTGCCCAAGGACGTGGAGCCCGAAAGCGTCACAGTCGAAATGGCACTGGCCCTGATCGCGGAAAAAGCCGCCAAGAAGGGCGGCAAAAAGAAAGCCCCTGCAAAGAAGAAGACGGCTGCAAAATAGCCCGCTTAACAGGCGCATTACATGGAACAGAGGCCCGGCCAGATGCCGGGCCTTTTGCGTTAGGTAGAAATACCATTGCCCCTTGGTTTCATTGACTTCACCCGGACGCGGCGGCAAAACCGGCGCAATCACCATGTCATTGGGGGAGTTTTCCATGAAGAAAGTCTATGCCAATGCCGCCGAGGCGCTCGATGGAGTGCTGACGGACGGCATGCTGATCGCTGCCGGGGGCTTTGGCCTGTGCGGCATTCCCGAATTGTTGTTGCAGGCGATCAAGGAGTCGGGCGTCAGGGATCTGAAATTTGCATCCAACAACGCGGGTGTGGACGATTTTGGCATCGGAATTCTGCTGCAGACCAAGCAGGTCAGCAAGATGATCAGCTCTTATGTCGGTGAAAACGCCGAATTCATGCGTCAGTATCTGAGTGGTGAGCTGGAACTGGAATTCAATCCGCAGGGCACTTTGGCCGAACGCATGCGCGCAGGCGGTGCAGGTATTCCTGGTTTTTATACGAAAACCGGCGTGGGCACCGTGATCGCAGAGGGCAAAGAGCACAAGGAATTCAAC
>JBPCWT010000079.1:0-2917 GCA_051009255.1 Ruegeria sp.
CGGTAATATCACCGGCGCGGCGATCGAGACCCAGTGGATGCAGCCATTTGTCGACATCGGTGCGTGGAAACCTGAAACGATGGTGCCGGAAACCATTGAGGTGATGCAGGGCTTTCTATCGACCCAAGGTGTCACTTCGGTTCTGGTGCCTGGGCTGATTACACCGAACTTCGGTATTAGTTCGCAAGGTACTCGGGACGATTTTGAAGCTATCCTGCCAATCCTCGCTGACCGTGCCGAAAGCGGCGAGGCGAAAATGCGCATCAACGTTGTGCCGTTCATGAAGCTGCTGGACGCCGACCCGGACGATTATGTGCCCTTCGCCGTGCGCATGCGAGAGCAATACAATTCAGACATGCTGCGCGTCGACGGGCTGAAGCTACATGCCGATGGCCACCACGCTCAACGCAGCATGGCGATGTTAGAGCCTTACAACATGGTCGAGGAGGACATCTTGCCGTTTACGGCCCCGCTCACCATGAACAGCGACCTGATCCACGAAACGATCATAAAGGCCACGGCGGAGGATCTGACGGTAATCGTCCATTCCGATGGCTCCAAGATTAATGACGTTGTGACCGGCGCCATTATTGCCTCAAAGAAAGCATACCCAGAGGCCGCGTCCCGCCACCGGCTGGATCACATTACGTTCCTCGACCCCGACACCGTGGAACGCATTAAGAAGTATGATATCCACCTCAATGCCACCCCGGTCTTCTACAACGCGGTGGAAAGTGGTCAGGATGGTTCGGCCATTCTGGAAGTCTTTAACGCTGCTCTGATCGAACGGTCGATGGGAATGTATACAGACCTTATTCACCAGGATGTCAGTGTTTCGATGGGTGGCGACCCTCCGGGTAGCCTGGTGACTGAGGCCTATCCGATCTGGCTGTTCCAGCAAGCGATGACCCTGCAACAGCCGGGCCGTCCCGACCTGCGACCGTTTCCTCCGATGCGCAAGCGTCTAACCATCGACCAAGCGCTTAAGTCCATGACCTTGACGGCTGCGACGCAGATGGGAATGGAAGATAGGATCGGGTCTATCGAAGTAGGAAAATACGCCGACTTAGCGGTGTTCAACCGCAACCTGCATGAGGTTCCTCCAGAGGATTTGGTGGACACAGTGCGTGTATTGATGACTTACCTTAACGGTGAACAGATCTGGGACGGGCGTGAACTCACTGAGGAGCAGTGGAACAAATTAATGAAGACGGGGACGCTCTGACAACGAAGGCCAGTTTCTGGTCCGGACCCGCGCCAAAAGCCACATACGTTCGAAGGTCGGAAAAGTCCCGCATTGCCGGTATAGTTTCAGACCGCAGCGAATGGCGGGATGAGTTGATTTCCCAAATTTCTATTCTAGAATGCTACCATTAGCTTTTGGCCTTCAGTTTTTTAGGAACTACCAGATGGATATCAACACAACGCGGCGCGATTTATGGAAACTTGGTGCTGGAGCCGCTGTAGCGGCGGGCGCGGCAACGAGCATAGGCGGGGCAACAATGGCAGCAGCATCCACGCCCAACACCGACCCAAACCGGGTGTTTGTGGACTATGAATGGGGTGCTCTGAAAGAAGTTGTTTGCGGTATTCCTAACTTCAGCATCCCTACATCCATTCCAGAGGCCGTGTACAAATATGCGCCTGCCGATGGCCTCAAGTTTTTTGAAGAAAACCTTGGGAAAACCATCGAAGAAGCCGATCCCGCGCAATACAAAGCTGCGACTGAGCAAATGGATGCAGTGGTCGCAATCCTCGAAGAGCGCGACGTCATTGTGCACCGTCTGGCTAAGACTAATGCGGTGGAAGAAGCCTATCAATCTGACTTATTCCCAGCCAGCGTCATTCAGTATTTCCCCCGTGACCCCATGGTTGTCATCGGCAACAAGTTCATCGAAACCGAGCCCTATCTGCCCATCCGCCGCCGCGAACGATTTGGTGTTCGGCGCGCCGTAGACGCACGTCTAGCGGCCAGCGACGCACAAATGGTGGCAATGCCAATCGCGGTTCCGACACCCGAACAGGAAGATGGCACTTATGGCGTCGGCCCTTTTCTTGAAGGTGGAGACGTATTTGTTTTGGGCAAGGACATCTACGTAGGTAATACCGGCAATGCCAGCAATACAGCCGGCATTGAATGGTTGGCCCAATATCTTGGCGCTGACTACAACGTCCAGGAAATCCCGATGTCCGACAAGTTTCTGCATCTTGATTGTGCGCTTGCCACCCCTCGACCCGGTCTTGCGATTGTCTGTCGCGAGGCGTTCACCAACGGGTTGCCCGATTTCCTGAAGGATTGGACCCTGATTGACGTGCCGTTCAAGGATGCCAAACAAAAACTTGGCTGTAACGGACTGGTGGTGGACCAAAAGACAATCATCATCGCCACCGGCCTAGACTACCTTGCCAAGGGTCTTCGAGATGCTGGACAAGAAGTGATCGAAACGCCATTTGATGCCGTGTATCAGTACGCAGGCGCATTCCGCTGTTGGCATCACCCGCTCATTCGAGAGGTTTGATACGCCTAAAAATTTGATTTACTGGCCGCCTGAGTTTTTGGGCGGCCATGCATTTTCGGCTAAGTCTCTCCCCAAGCCTGCCGTAAGCAACTTGACTCGCTGGTCGTCCGGCTTCCTACCGAGAACGAAAAACGGACGCAATTCAGCGTCCGCTCTTGTCGTATTTGAAAGCGGATGACCGCCTAGTTGGTCGGGACAAAGTCCGAATAACCAGTGTCTGTAATTGTATCGAAAATCGCGCGCTCTTCGTATTTGGCGTTTTCCCAATCGATGTTGTCTACATCCACTTTGCGGATCATCAGGTTGTCGTAGGTGCGGAAATAGTAGTCGGCATTTCCGGTATCGGCGACGATGCTATATCCTGCCATCTGTGGGGCTTCGTCCAACCAGCGCCAGTA
>JBPCWT010000080.1:0-2651 GCA_051009255.1 Ruegeria sp.
GCGATGGGTTTGTCGGTTGGGTTGTAAGCCTCGTAGAAGGCCAGACCGGTTTCACCAATGCGAATTTTCATCTCGCGTTCGACGGGCTTGAATTCCCACGGCATGCCCTTGGCCCTTGAGGCGTCAAAGCGAACTGTGATTGTCCTGTCGAGGATGTCTTCGGGTGCCTGAGCGGCAACACCGGGCGCGCCGGAAAATCCGGTAACCCGGCAGAACCAGTCATAGAACGGGACGGCGGCCCATGCGAGACCGCCCATCAGCACAACAACGCCGACAAGCTGTATCACTGTTTTCTGGGGGCCGGACACTGCCATCAGTTCTGCACCTCGGCAGGCGGAGCTTCAAAGTCGCCGCGGCTGACCTTGACCACTGTCAGGCCAAAGATGATGACGATGAATGCTGCAAGCGTCAGGGCAACGCCCATGTTGCGACCAAAGCGGCGCTGGTGAAGCTCATGCGTCTTGCGAAGGCTCATCCCCAGCCTCCTAAACCGTAAGGTTTCAACAGTGCTTCTGCCAGAATGGCACCGAAATGCAGGAACAGGTAGAGCAGCGAAAGCTTGAAAAAGCTCCGCTCGGCCCTGAAGTTATCGCGTTCCGAGTCGTTTTCGTCGCGGCGCGAAATCTTCCATGCGCCATGCAGGAACAAGGCATTCAACACCAGCGATACCGCCAGATAGATCGGGCCGCCGATGCCGGAAAACGCGGTGCCAACCGCCAAAACCGCCAGCAGGGCCGTATAGACCAGAATATGCGTCCGCGTGGCGCGACGACCGTGGGTGACCGTCAGCATGGGAACGCCAGCGTCGTCGTAATCAGACCGCATGAACAGCGCCAGCGCCCAGAAATGGGGCGGCGTCCACATGAAGGTAAGCGCGAACATCAACCAGGGTTCAACCGCCATCGAACCGGTCACGGCAACCCAGCCGATGACTGGCGGGAATGCCCCTGCCGCACCGCCGATCACGATGTTCTGCGGCGTCGACCGCTTGAGCCACATCGTATAGATGACGACATAGTAGAAAATGGTGAAAGCCAGAAACGCACCGGCAAAAACATTGGTCGCCAGCGCCAGCATCATCACCGACAGGCCCGACAGCCCAAGACCCAGCGCCAAAGCCTCTCCCGGCTCGACCTTGCCAGAGGGGATGGGGCGACCCTTGGTGCGCTTCATCACCTTGTCGATGTCAGCGTCCCACCACATATTCAGCGCGCCAGAGGCACCGCCGCCGATGGCAATGAACAGGATGGCGCAGAAGCCGACAAAGGGATGAATAGGCACGGGCGCAGCCAGCAGCCCAACCAGCGCCGTAAACACGACCAGCGACATCACGCGCGGCTTCAGCAGGGCGAAATAATCGCCAAAGCCGGCCTCGTCCGCATGTCCCTGTGCCGTCAGGGTGCTGGCATTGATGCTTGCGTCGCTCATCATCGGTCCTTTGAGGGCGAAAAGTGCGCGAAGACCGCGCACCTTGCTTGTTTCGTCAGGCGGGTACCTGCCCCGGCCCAATTGTCGTCAGTTGGCGGCGACCTGATAAGTCGCTGGCAGACCTGCATATTCTTCGCGGGCGCTTTCCAACCACTCTTCGTACGCTTCTTCGCTGACCACTTTCACGGTGATCGGCATGTAAGCGTGATCCTTGCCGCAAAGCTCGGAGCACTGACCAAAGTAGATGCCTTCTTTGTCGGCGCGGAACCAAAGTTCAGCCAGACGACCGGGGACACCATCCTGTTTCACGCCAAATGCGGGGATGGTCCATGAGTGGATAACGTCCGACGCGGTGACCTGCATCACAACAACCTTGTTTACCGGAACAACAACGGCGGTGTCGGTGGCCAGCAGCCATTCGTCATCGCCGTAACCTGCATCGGTCAGCTTGGCCCGCATCGCGTCATCCAGAACAAACGGTGTTACATCCGCGTCCGCAGGGCGTGTGCTTTCGTCCAGGGTGGCCGGGTGACCCAACAAGTAGCTGTCGAATGCAAATTCGTGATCGACATATTCGTAGGTCCAGTACCACTGGTTGCCAACAACCTTGATAACAACATCACCTTCGGGAATTTCCTGCTGCTTGAACAGAACCGGCAGCGAGAACGCCCCGATGAAAACTAGGATCAGGATCGGGCCAATGGTCCATGCGATTTCGACCGGAGTGTAGTGCGAGAAACCGGCAGGCTTGGGGTTAACACGTTGATTGAAGCGCACGATGCAGTACAGCAACAGGCCCCCGACCAGCAGACAGACAGCCGTAATGATGACCAGAATCAGGTTGTCGAGGAACTGAATCCCCTCTGCCAGGCTGGTTGCGGCGGGTTGGAAACCCATGCCGCCATCGACGGGTTTGCCGATAATCTCAAGCTCTTGTGCCATGGCTGGCAGGCTGGAGAGGGCTGCGAAAAGCCCCGAAAGCTTCAAAGCATTCTTCATTTTCTGTCCTGATCGTTTGATCTTTGCGTCCCTGACGAAAAGGTGTGAATCGGTCACACCTCTCCCGTTGTCTTTGAGCGCGTTTAAAACCATATTCCCGGAGGTAGATAAAGCAAAATGCTTGCGTCAAACAGACGCTATTTTTGATCTGGATCAAACACGAAAGGCCCTGACCCATGGCTCATGCCCCGTTTCGCCCATTTGAAACCGCCCTACCGCACGAC
>JBPCWT010000081.1:0-9354 GCA_051009255.1 Ruegeria sp.
GGAACAGCAAGCATGTCACAGTCGTTAATGCGACGGGCAACAACCTAAGAAACGTAACTGCTGATTTTCCTCTGGCAAAATTTGTATGTGTCACTGGGGTGTCTGGTGGCGGAAAATCTACGCTGACCATAGAAACCTTGTTCAAAACGGCATCGATGCGTCTGAATGGGGCCCGGCAAACCCCAGCGCCGTGCGAAACGATCAAGGGGCTAGAGCATCTGGACAAGGTGATTGATATCGATCAGCGCCCGATTGGGAGGACGCCGCGTTCCAACCCCGCCACTTACACCGGAGCCTTTACGCCAATCCGAGATTGGTTTGCCGGTTTACCTGAAGCAAAGGCGCGCGGTTACAAGCCGGGGCGTTTCAGCTTTAATGTAAAGGGCGGGCGATGCGAGGCTTGTCAGGGCGACGGTGTCATCAAGATTGAGATGCATTTTTTGCCTGACGTTTACGTAACCTGCGAAACCTGTAAAGGCGCACGTTACAATCGCGAGACGCTAGAGATCAAGTTCAAGGGCAAATCCATCGCCGATGTCCTGGATATGACGGTCGAAGACGCACAGGAATTCTTTAAGGCAGTCCCCGTGATCAGGGACAAAATGGACGCTCTTGCCCGTGTTGGACTTGGCTACATCAAAGTTGGACAGCAGGCCACGACCCTTTCGGGTGGTGAGGCGCAGCGCGTGAAGTTGTCGAAGGAACTCAGCAAGCGTTCAACGGGTAGAACGCTCTATATCCTGGATGAGCCAACAACCGGGCTTCATTTTGAAGATGTACGTAAGTTGTTGGAAGTGCTGCATGAGTTGGTCGATCAAGGAAACACGGTAGTGGTGATCGAACATAATCTGGATGTGGTGAAAACGGCCGACTGGATCATCGATATCGGCCCCGAAGGCGGGGATGGTGGCGGTCAGATCGTGGCCGAAGGCACGCCAGAAGATGTGGCGGTATGTGACGGCAGCCACACCGGACGATACCTCAAATCAACGCTCAACCCCGAGAGGGTCGCGGCAGAGTAACGATTGCCGCGGCGACAATTCGAACTGCGTTAGTATTGGGCGTGCCGCAACATGTTCCAATGGCGCATCAATGGCGGGAAAAACAGGAAAACAAAACCGAAGCTGTAATACGAAAAATACATCAGCGGAATCCAAAAAAGTACTCCGAACAGGCCAACAAACCCGGTAATACGTGTGGCTGTTCTGGGTGGTAGGAAACGATGCAATATTGCGTGGAACAAACGCCCGCCGTCCAACAGCATTAAAGGCAGCAGATTGAACGGGGCCAGCCACAAATTAAGGTCGGCTGCTACCGAGAAGGCCCATGCAATATCCGGTGAACTGATCAGCGGGTGAACCAGTGAACAAACCGCCCATACTGTCAGATTCACGATCGGCCCCATGGCAACGATTAGCTCATCTTCATAAGACGAGGTCGAACGACGATGCTCACAAAATCCGCCACCGCCATACAAAACCACGCGATTGACGCGAATGCCCTGTACGAGGCAACCCCAGGCATGACCCAATTCGTGCAACAGGATCGAAGTTAGCATTATCGCGACAACGCCCAAGGCGTAGGGCAGACTTACCGGATCATAGTTCAATCCCACTATGATCAAGACTAGAAATGTGAGGCTTTGTCCGAATTGTATAGGTACGTTCCACGGTCCCTGGAATTGAAAAATTATGCTTTCATTGTTCATTCGTAGTCCTCGCTATAATGAGGAAATCGATGACTCTAGATTGCGTCAAAAATTAGGAAGTACCGTAAAAGTAGTTATTCTTAATGATTTATTGCCGGTTCGCCAGAATGGATATCAGCTGATTTCCAATTTTGCCCTCGGACGCACAGGAAAATTTTCACTGGGATCAATTTAAAATATCAGCCACCGCACCGATCAAATTCAGCACTTTCCGTGTGTCTGGGTCTACGCGATAGACGTAATTCCCCGCGCGCACATAGCTGTCTCCGCGATTCAGGCCATATCGGTAGGGGTCATTGATCCAGGAATAATCGCGGTCAACTCGATCACCGACCCGGTAACCGTTTTTTACCTGACCAGGTGGAACGCAAGGAACCGCCTTTTTGGCGAGCCCAGGCGGACAATGACCGACAGATTTGTTTTTTACCAGTTCCACTTGAGATACCGCGCGTATAGCGTTCTTATTATTTCCTTTTCTGCCTCCTGCCCAACTTGAAGCAGGCACAGCAGAGAGCGATAGTATAACGATTGTTCGGATATTGGTGTTCATTATCGGCGTCCTTTCGGAAGTCGAACGAAGCGTTTTTGTATGGTTACCAGTAAATGTGGGGAATTGTGCGAAGCATTCAATGTACTGCGCGATAACCCGCCCACACTTTTTCAACTTCTCCCGCGTTTTTCAAATCGGGGCAGCATTGCGCTGAAATCCATTCCCAATCCATTTTCGTCTTCTACAAACGCCTTGTACAAAGCGGTGGCAGCCTGACCCAGCGGTGTGTCTGCGTCGGCGCTGCCCGCTGCCTGTTGGCTGAGTCGTAGATCCTTGAGCATTAGTTCCGCTGCAAATCCAGGTTTATAATCGTTGTCTGCGGGGCTTTGCGGACCTACGCCGGGCGCAGGGCAATAGGCATTCATTGTCCAGCTGTACCCCGACGACGTGCTAACAACGTCGAACATCTTTTGCCGATCCAGGCCAAGCTTGTCGGCAAGCGCAAACGCCTCGCACGTGGCTATCATGGTTACGCCCAAGATCATGTTGTTGCAGATCTTGGCTGCCTGACCGGCACCTGCATCCCCGCAATGCACCGCTTTCTGTCCCATGATTTTGAATAATGGTGCAGCTTTGGCAAAGGCAGCGTCGGTTCCACCGGCCATAAAGGTAAGCGTTCCCGCGGCAGCCCCACCTATACCACCCGAAACAGGCGCATCGACTGCCAGTAATCCCGCGCTAGATGCTTGTTCGGTGACGGCGCGGGCGTTGTCAACATCAACTGTCGAACAATCGACCAGCGCTGCGCCTGCCGCCATTACAGGAATGATTTCGTCAGCGACGGATCGCAGGATCTGACCATTAGGAAGCATAGTTATGACGACATCGGCCCCCTTGGCGGCGTCGGCCCCGGTCGCGGCTAATGTAACGCCTTCTACCGTGACGTCGGCCATATCGAAACCAGTGACCTCATGCCCGGCTTTGGCCAGGTTTGCCGCCATTGGCGCACCCATATTGCCCAGACCGATGAACCCAATTTTCATTTCTCACTCCTCTTCGAAAGTCAGCGCGTCCGATCCCAGCGGCAGTAGCATTTTGGAAACGGCAAACGCCGGTACATTCAGATCTGCATATTGCCATTGTGGATTGCGATCTTTGTCGATGATCTGTGCCCGGATGCCTTCAAGAAAGTCACCGTTTTCGACCGCGCGATATGTAAAACGATATTCAAGCTCAAGCGCCTTGCGTATTGTAAGTGACTGACCCCGAAGGCGGTGAATTACTTCTACCGTGCATGCCATTGAAATTGGGGAGTTTCTACGCAAAGAAGTCAGCGTTTTCTGTGAAAATTCGCTCTCATCCCGTTTCAAAGTGGTTAGTATGTCACCCAGCGCTTCGCCGGCAAAATGGCGGTCGAGATCGCCCTGAATTGATCGTAACAATCCGACCGGCGGTTCTATTGCATGCGATTGTATATGCCCGACATCACCTGACGCCTCCAGTAATTCGATCAGGGGTTCCCATTGATCCTGCTGAACAAAGTGATCTGCAAAGCCCGCAAATATTGCATCGTCGGGACCCATACGGTGTGCGGTAAGCCCCAGGTATTCACCGGTTCGACCTGGTGCCAGGGCCAGCATCAACGAACCACCTACATCGGGTATCAGTCCTATTCCACACTCTGGCATAGAGATTTTTGAAGTTTCGCCAACAACACGATGGGAACCATGACATCCAATACCGACGCCACCGCCCATTGTGAAACCTTGAAGAAAGCTGACAACAGGCTTTGGGTATTCAAAAATCATGGCGTTCATGCGGTATTCATCACGCCAGAATGTACGACCATACTCAAAGTCGCCCTTTAGACCGCTGTCGTACAATTCCGCGATATCACCCCCGGCGCAAAATGCCTTGTTACCTTCTGCATCAAGGATGACCAGGTCGATATCACCGTCCTCTCGCCAGTTTCGCAACGCAGCGTCTATGGCCATGCACATGTCGTAACTTAGCGCGTTCAGGGCCTGTGGCCGTGTCAGCGTGATACGCCCCGCGCGACCTGTAACACGAATATCAATGTCCACGACTAAACCCTCAGCGGTTCGCAAGCATGTTTCGGGAAACGATGACCCGCATTATTTCATTGGTACCTTCCAGAATCTGATGCACGCGCAAATCACGAACCAGCTTTTCGATTCCATAATCCGCAAGGTATCCGTAACCGCCATGCAATTGCAGGCACTGATCCACCACTTTTGATCCGGTTTCTGTTACGAATTTTTTGGCCATCGCGCAAAATTTTGTCGCATCCGGCGCCCCCTGATCCAGTTTCCACGCTGCCTGACGCAGGAATGTTCTGGCTGCTTGCATTTCGATTTCCATATCAGCCAAACGAAACTGCAATGCCTGAAACTGGTCGATTGATTTACCAAAAGCTTTACGGTCGGACATGTATTGAAGCGTCATGTCCAGCCCTGTCTGAGCCGCGCCAAGCGAGCAAGAGGCTATGTTCAGGCGCCCACCGTCCAATCCCATCATCGCATATTTGAAACCGTCCCCTTCGGTACCAACCAAATTGACCGAAGGTATCTTGCAATCGTCAAATTGAACCTGAGCAGTTGGTTGACTCTTCCAGCCCATTTTTTGTTCCAGCGCACCAAAGCTAAGTCCAACTGTCCCGTCTTCTACATAGACAGTGGAAATTCCTTTCGGGCCATCTTCACCAGTGCGGACCATGCAGACGTAGGCGTCAGAATACCCGCCACCCGAGATAAAGGCCTTTGTACCGTTCAGCGTGTAACCTTCGTTGGTGCGCTCGGCGCGCGTTTTCAGGGCGGCCGCGTCAGAGCCTGAACCCGGTTCGGTCAGGCAGTAGCTGAGCACAGTGTTCAGGCTCAGAACTTCAGTCATAATTCGTGACTTCAACTCGTCGCTGGCAAAATTGTCCAACATTTTTGCGCACATATTGTGAATTGACAAAAACGCCGCAACCGAAGGGCAGGCCATCGACAGGGCCTCGAATACAAGGGTGGCATCCAGTCGTGTCAGACCAGAACCGCCGCTTTCTTCGGATACGTACAACCCGCCGAACCCAAGTTCGCCGATACTGGGCCACAATTCTTTTGGGATTGTCCCGTCTGCTTCCCACTGACGAGCGAACGGGGCGATGTTTTCCTGCCCGAATGCATAAGCCATATCAAATATGGCGGATTGTTCCTCGGTCAGCGCAAAATCCATGGCCTATTTCCCCCAAAGCGTTACGAATTGAACGATTGTTTATTTCTGAATTCTTACAAGAGTTTTGCACAACCGGCAATCTACCCGGATTACCACAGGGGTTTGGGCGAAAAATCAACTTGCGGTATACTGAATCGGTGTTGTTTAGGTTTTAAGGAGTTTTGAGATGCCTAATTTCAAGATGGCCGTTGTCGTGATTCATGGTATGGGCAGCCAGTTTTCCGGCACGCCGCAACCTTCATCAGCGCTGACATTTTCGCGTGATCTTAACCGGCGGGTTTCAAATTTTGTTGGGCAAAAAATGAACAAAGTGGCGTGGCGCGAGGTCGTTTGGGCGCATGTTCTTCAACCGCGGCAAAATAAATACCTGCGCAAGATCAAACGACGTACAGGATATGACGATGTTCGCGGCTTTGTCGTCCGCAACCTGTCAGATGCCGCATCCTATCGCAAAACACCTGATGGCAGCGACGTAACATATGAATCCATCCATGCAGAAATAGATCGCGTGATGGAGGATGTCCGGACACAGGTCGGTGACCATGCGCCCGTGTTGATTTTGGCGCACTCTTTAGGTGGTCACATTATGTCCAACTATATCTACGATCTGCAGCGTCATCTGCAGACAACCGGCCAAACCCTGCACGGCACACCGGTACGGAACATGCAAACGGTGGCAGGGATCATGACCTTCGGCTGTAATATTCCGATTTTCCTTTTTGCTTACCCGCCGAACCGGATCGCTCCGATTTCGCGACCAAATACAGGTGTCCCGCCGGCCATGAAGTTTAAAACCTGGTGGTACAACTTTTTCGACAAACATGACGTGCTGGGTTATCCGTTGCGGGATTGCGCACCAGCCTATGATCAGCTTGTTGCCAGTAAGGATATTCGCGATATCTCAATAAATTCCGGTTCGATTTTCACATCATGGAACCCACTTTCCCACAATGGATACTGGAAAGACCCGGACCTTTACGAGCCTGTCGGGCGAATGATCAAAAAAATACTGAAGGCGGCATAACTAATTTATAGATCGGCGTGGAACTCTTCGATTAGATGTTTGACGACCGCCTGACCGGGATCATCGCCTTTGGCAACCGCCTCGGCATGAATCCGGCGCTGACGTGTGGCGGATGTTCCGTGTTCCGCGATTTGTCGCAAACGCGCCAATTCGGTCATTGTGCCCAACGCTTCGGTATCTTCGGCCAGCATTCCCATCAGTTCATCCATTAGAATGGACATCGGTTTTACCCAGCGATCTCCAAAATCTATTAAACCTTCACCGACACCATAACGCTGCGCACGCCAGCGGTTTTCTCCGATCAAAAAACGGTCGTACTGCCGCCAGCGCAAATTTCGGTCTTTCAAGCGGCACAGCATCCGTGTCAACGCCTGAACCATGGCGGCCAGTGACAGTGTGTGTTCCAGCCGTGGCTGAACATCCATGATACGGGTTTCCAGCGTTGGAAACCGGTGTGAGGGTCGCAAATCCCACCAGATTTTTGTTGTATCCTCGATGACGCCCAGTTCTACCAGTATACCTGTTGTGCGCTCATACTCTGCCCAGCTGCCAAAGATGGGTGGCAATCCAGTGCGCGGCAGGTTGTCAAACACAGTCAAGCGATAAGATGACAATCCGGTATCCTCGCCGCTCCAAAACGGGGACGATGTGGACAAAGCCAAAAGATGCGGCAGGAAATAGCAAAGTTGTGGCATCAGATCTGAACGCATTGATGGTTCTTGAATACCAACATGAACGTGCATTCCGCAGATCAACATACGCCGGGCAACCCCACCCAGCGCATGTTGCAGGGCGTCATAACGTTCCTTGCGCGTGTGATGCTGGTCCTTCCAGTTCGCAAAAGGATGGCAGGAAACAGCTATAGGCGCGAGATTGTGCTGGGCCGCATGTTCAGAGACGCAGGATCTTAGCTTTTTCAGATCTTCTCGCGCACCTTTGATGGTCGCATGCGGCCGGGTACCGACCTCGATCTGGCATTGCAGGAATTCCGGGCTGACTTGCCCCTCCAGTTCGTCCTGACATGCCTTCATCAAGGCTTCAGGGGCTTCGGCAAGCTGGAAACTGTCACGATCGACCAGAAGGTACTCTTCTTCAATGCCAAGCGTGAATTCCTGTTGCATACCGGACCTCTTGATTTCTTGCCCGATCAGTCAATACGGAATTCCTTCATTTGCCAAGGGTTTGACCATCGGTTCTTGCCGAACAACATCAGGCAGAGGTAAGGAGACAAGGAAAGCATTTTTAGCGGAGCAACCGTGTGAAACCCAGAAAATTTCCCCGGACAAATGCAGCCCTTGATCATTTTGGGGTCAAATTGATTGACAGAGTGACGGAAAAAGATGAACGCGAAAGGTTGGAGTCGTTCGAACGGGCAGGGGGGCTGAAAAAGCCTGCCTATGCCCTTTCGCCCGGTATGGAAGACTTCCAAGTGGATCAGTTGTCGCGGGAGTACACGCAGCACTCAGATGCGCTTGCCGCTTTGAAAGACCCGGCGATAAACCAGACGGGGTATCGCATCGGAAACGGCTATTATGATAGTCCAGACGCTGATGCGCTGTACTTGATGATACGCCGTTTTCAGCCCAAGCAGATTGTCGAAGTAGGTTGTGGAAACTCTACGCGCGTGTCCCGTCAGGCAATAATTGATGGCGGGTTTGAATCCAAAATTACGGCTATCGATCCTTATCCGCGTGCAGATATTGCCCACGTTGTTGACCAGTTCGAACAGAAAAGATTGGAAGAAACGGATCCGGCCCTTTTTGATCAGCTAGGTGCTGGTGACGTGTTGTTCATCGATTCCAGCCATGTCGTCAGGATGAGCAATGACGTTGCTCATCTGTTTTGCCGTATTATCCCTGCGCTGAAATCAGGCGTGGTAATTCATGTGCATGACGTGTTCTTGCCATTCGAGTATCCGAAGCGATTTTTTTATGATTGCCCGGGCTGGGGTGAGCAATATGTTCTGCATGCGATGCTTCAATCAGGCGATTATCAAATGCTTTGGCCGGGTTATTATTTGCAGCAAACAAGGCCTGATGCATTGGAAAAATTACCGTTCCTAAACGATGGACGAGCACAGAGCGTTTGGGTGAAGAAGAAATAATTTCATCTGAATGTGATCCGGTATGAACGCGGGCCCGTAATCCTTTTCATAACAAGCTGGAGAGGAGAAGACAGCAATGTTTCGCCGTACTTTTATCGGAGCCGCCGCAGCCCTGGCATTTGCAATGCCGCTTAAAGCCGAGGCAAATCAAGACATCGTTGACACCGCTGTGTCAGCCGGTTCGTTTACCACATTGGTAGCTGCAGTTCAGGCCGCTGGTTTGGTTGACACCCTTAAGGGTCAAGGCCCGTTCACAGTGTTTGCACCGACAGACGAGGCTTTTGCGGCACTGCCCGAAGGTACAGTTGAATCGTTGCTGCTGCCTGAAAACAAGGATCAGCTTGTAGCGATCCTGACGTATCACGTTGTTCCCGCGAAGGTGATGTCGGGCGATATTGCTGGCAAGAACGCACAGGTCTTGACCGTTCAGGGCGACCGTTTGAGCGTAAAAGCTAAGAATGGTGTCCGTGTCGACGGCGCTGACGTCGTTCAGGCAGATATCGTGGCCAGCAATGGTGTTATCCACGTTGTAGACGAGGTTCTGTTGCCAGAATAAGTAGATAATTAAGCTATCTTAAATTAAACCCCGGTCCAATCGGCCGGGGTTTTTCTTATATCAGCCGGACTTTAGTTCCGACACGAACAAGCTGATACAGTTCCTCGACATGCTGATTATACAAGCCGATGCAACCGGACGAACTTTGACGTCCGATTTTGCGCGTGTCGTGAGTGCCATGCACGAGATAAGCCGGCCAGGTCAGATACATTGCACGGGTGCCCAGTGGATTGCC
>JBPCWT010000082.1:0-7923 GCA_051009255.1 Ruegeria sp.
CCTGTCCCAACGCACGATTGGCGGAAAACGGGTGGATGTGGTGCGCTGCATCCAGCGCCTGCAATTCTGCCGTTGGCATGTGGTTGGTGATCGTCGACATCTGGGAATCTCCTGCAAAAGCGGTTGGCCGCTACAATATGATCAAATTTTATCCTGTCAATCGAATCACGCGACCTTACGAGTCTGAAAGCACGCCCGCCATCAGCTCCATTCCCTGCTCAACGTCCTGTTCCATGGCTTGGGCTACACTTTTTGCGTCACCGCTGCGCAGGGCCGATATGATCTCCTTGTGCCTGTCCGGCAGGCTTTGGGTGCCAAAACGCCCGCAAACGATTCGTAGCGATGGGCCGAATCTTAGCCAAAGCCTCTCTGCCAGATCATCGAGAACCGGCGCATCCGCATGGGCATACAATGCCGCGTGAAAGGCATAGTTCCGGCGCAGGTACCCTTCGACGTCGCCTGCTGCGATGGCGTCGTCCAAATGCTTGTCCACACGCTCCAGCTCGTCAATGTCCGCAGGACTCATTCTACCGGTGGCCCGCATTGAAAGCTCTGATTCTATTGCCTTTCTTGCATAAATCATCTGTTCAATATCGTCGTGGGATAATACAGGCACACTGACACGCCGATTGCCCTGAAAGATCAACGCCCCGTCTGAGATAAGCCGCCTGATGGCCTCTCGTACGGGTGTCATTCCGACGCCAAGTGATTCGGTTAATCCCTGGATGGTTACGGGTTGCCCGGGGACCATTTCGCCAAAAAGAATCTGCGATCTGAGGGTGTGGTAGACCCTTTCGTGAGCAGGGCGTTTCCCATCTTCGATTCCGGTCGAAGGTCCCTTGTTTTTGATCATAGTCAATAGGTTTCCCGTGATGCACGTGGTCGAAGCCTGGCCGTTATGGCGCCTCGCGGAACCATAAACGTAGTTGCCAAAAAACGCAAAACTTGATCAAATCCAAAAAAAGGTCAAAATACGCGCACATTTGCAGGGAGAAGAACATGACATTTAAAACGCTGACAATGACAGCGGTGATCGCATTGGGGACTTCGGCCGCGTTTGCCGAAGAGGTGCGGGTTTACAACTGGTCCGACTACATTGACGAAGAGCTGCTGGACAAATTCCAGCAAGAGACGGGCATGACCCTGATCTACGACGTATTTGACAGCAACGAGGTTCTGGAAACTAAGATGCTGGCAGGCGGTTCGGGCTATGACGTTGTTGTGCCGTCCGGCACGTTCCTTCAGCGTCAGATTCAGGCCGGCGCATTTCAGGAACTGGACGTGTCCAAGTTGCCGAACGCAGGAAACCTTTGGGACGTTATCCAGGAGCGAACATCCGGGTATGATCCAGACAACGCGTACTCGATCAACTACATGTGGGGCACGACCGGCCTTGGCGTGAACGTCGACAAAGTCAAAGAGGTTCTGGGTGACGACGTGGCCATGAACAGCATGGACCTGGTGCTAACGCCTGAGAACATGGAAAAGCTGGCCGCCTGCGGCGTTCACTTCCTGGACGCTCCGACCGAGATCATCCCCATGGTGCTGCAGTATCTGGGCGAAGACCCCGACAGCCACGACGCGGATGTTATTGCCAAATCAGAACCGGTGTTGGCAGCAGTCCGGCCCCACATTCAGAAATTCCACAGTTCTGAATACATCAACGCGCTGGCGAACGGCGATATTTGCGTCGCTGTCGGCTGGTCGGGTGATATCCTGCAAGCAAGGGATCGCGCGGACGAGGCCGACAACGGGGTGACCATCGAGTATCACGCCTTTGCGGAAGGTTCGTTGATGTGGTTTGATCAGATGGCCATTCCGGTTGATGCACCAAACCCCGAAGGTGCGCACGCATTCCTGAACTTCATTCTGGATGCGAACAACATGGCCGCCGCATCGAACTATGTTTACTATGCGAACGGAAACAAGGCGTCTCAGGAGTTCCTGGAAGAGGATGTGATCGGCGACCCGGCAATCTATCCGGATGAAACAACGATGCAAAACCTCTATATCACCACGCCTTATCCGGCAAAAACACAGCGGTCCGTGACCCGTCTGTGGACCAAGGTCAAATCAGGCACCTAAGCTTAAACATGACATGAGGGGCGGCCATTTGGCCGCCCTGAAACTTTTGAACACAAGTCCGAATAGCCGAACGGGGGCCCGCCTTGAACTCTTCCGTCTTTGCGCCGTGGGATGATCCGCAGGCGAAACCCTTGATCCAGTTCGAGAACGTTACAAAGCGTTTCGGGCAATTCACAGCAATAGATAACCTGTCACTCGACATCTTCGAGCAAGAATTCTTTGCGTTGCTGGGCCCGTCCGGGTGCGGAAAGACAACGATGATGCGGATGTTGGCTGGCTTTGAAACGCCGACCGAGGGCCACATCATGCTGGGTGGTCAGGACATTGATCCGATACCGCCGAACAAGCGTGCCGTGAACATGATGTTCCAGTCTTATGCGCTTTTCCCGCATCTGAGCGTCTGGGAAAACATCGCCTTTGGTCTTCGCCGGGACAGTATGCCCAAACAGGATCTTGAAAACAGGGTCGAGGAGATGTTGCGCCTGACCCGTCTGGAACAGTTTGCCCGTCGCAAACCCCATCAGATTTCGGGGGGGCAAAGACAACGTGTTGCGCTGGCGCGTTCACTGGCCAAGGCGCCAAAGCTGTTGTTGCTGGATGAACCGTTGGGGGCGCTCGACAAAAAGCTGCGTCAGGACACCCAGTTTGAATTGATGGATATTCAGGAAAAAACGGGAACCACTTTCGTGATCGTCACCCATGATCAAGAAGAGGCCATGACCGTTGCCAGCCGCGTAGCTGTCATGGATCAGGGCAAGTTGATGCAGGTTGCCACGCCGGACCAGATTTATGAGTACCCGAACTCGGTTTATGTCGCGGATTTTATTGGTGATGTGAATATCATCCAGGGTCGTGCAACTGCCCAAGGCGACGATTCCTACAGCATTGATTGGGCCGAAGGCCAGGACCCGCTTGCCGCCACGTCCGCTGCTGACTTACCCAAGGGGCAGTCTTGCCATATCGCGATCCGGCCAGAGAAAGTCACGATCAGCGCCGACCGCCCGGAAGGTGCCGTAAATGCGGTTCAGGGCAAGGTTCATGATATAGCCTATCTCGGCAACCTTTCGACGTATTACGTCGAATTGTCAAACGGCACGATCATCAAGGCCCAAACTGCCAACACACGACGCATTTCACGTCGCTCTTTCACATGGGAAGACCCGGTTTGGCTGTCATGGACAGCCACGGCTGCGGTTTTGCTGGCGAACTGATGCGCCGCGCTGTCCTTATAGCCATTCCTTATGTTTGGCTGCTGGCGCTGTTTCTGGTGCCATTCCTGATCGTCCTGAAAATCTCGCTCTCGGATATTGAACTGGCAATTCCTCCCTACACGCCAACACTGGATTTTTCCGAAGGTTGGGCGGGGATAAAAAACTTCTTTAGCCAGCTGGATTTTGAAAACTTTGTTTGGCTGACCGAGGATGACCTCTACTGGAAGGCTTATCTGTCCAGTGTCAAAATTGCCCTGATTTCGACGGCGCTGACCTTGCTTGTCGGCTATCCCATTGCCTATGCTATGGCGCGCGCGCCTCAGGAATGGCGACCAACGCTTATGATGCTGGTCATCCTGCCTTTCTGGACCTCGTTCCTGATCCGCGTTTATGCGTGGATGGGAATCCTGAGCAACGAGGGGTATCTGAATCAGTTCTTGTTGTGGACCGGAATAATCTCGACGCCGTTAACGATTCTGAACACGCAGACTGCTGTCTATATCGGTATCGTCTACACCTATCTGCCGTTCATGATCTTGCCGATTTATTCGGCGTTGGAAAGAATGGACGGATCGCTGATCGAAGCGGCAGAAGACCTGGGGTGCTCGCGGGCACAGGCATTCTGGTTGGTGACGATACCATTGTCCCGCCCCGGTATTATTGCGGGATGCTTTCTTGTCATGATCCCCGTGATCGGTGAGTTTGTTATCCCCTCGCTGCTTGGTGGATCGGGTACGCTGATGATCGGCAAGGTTTTGTGGGAAGAGTTCTTTTCGAACCGTGACTGGCCTGTCGCCTCGGCAGTTGCAGTGGTGCTTTTGCTGATACTCGTGATCCCGATCGTACTGTTCCAGCGCAACCAGCAAAAACAGGCGGAGGCCGAGCGATGAACAGGCTGAGTTGGTTCAACGCCGTATCCCTGACGCTGGGCTTCGCGTTTTTGTACATCCCGATGATCATCCTGATCATTTTCAGTTTTAATGAAAGCAAGCTGGTGACCGTCTGGGCGGGATTTTCGACCAAATGGTACGGCGAACTGGTGCAGAATCAGGCGTTTCTGGATGCAGCGTGGGTCACGGTTCGGGTTGCGGTGTTATCTTCGTCACTGGCAACCGTACTTGGAACCATGGCTGCATATGTGATGGTGCGCAGCGGTCGGTTTTTTGGCCGTACGCTGTTTTCCGGAATGATTTATGCACCGCTGGTGATGCCAGAGGTGATCACCGGCCTTTCTCTGCTGCTGTTGTTCATCGGGATCGGCCTTGATCGCGGAATTCTGACGATTGTGCTTGCTCATACGACGTTTTCGATGTGCTACGTCTCGGTGGTCGTGTCCTCGCGGCTTGTGACGTTTGACCAATCACTGGAAGAGGCGGCGCTGGATCTGGGATGCTCGCCAGCCCAGGCGTTCCGGTTGGTAACACTGCCGATTATCGCACCAGCCGTGATTTCAGGGTGGTTGTTGGCCTTTACCCTGTCGCTGGACGATCTGGTGATTGCGTCCTTTACCTCGGGCCCGTCGGCCACGACTTTGCCGATCAAGATCTTCTCGGCTGTGCGTCTGGGTGTAAGCCCGGAAATCAACGCTTTGTCGACGATCATGATCGCGGTTGTAACGGTGGGCGTCATTACGGCGTCACTGGTAACCAAAAGGGCAATGGTGAAGCAACGGCAGGATGAACAGGCCGCGGCGCGGACGGCATGACCCGAGTATTTCCTGCCTACACTTATGGGCCGGGCCCGCGAGACGGTTGCTGGTGGGACGAAACCATTGCAGCACCAGATTGGCCGGTGCAACAAGGTGAGGTGCAAACCGACGTCGCAATTGTCGGAGGCGGGTTTACCGGCATTTCGGCAGCCCTGCACCTGGCCCAAAACGGCGTGTCGGTCTCTGTTCTGGAGGCCGAGACGCCCGGCTGGGGCGCGTCTGGACGGAACGGTGGATTTTGTTGTTTGGGCGGATCAAAGCTTTCTTCCGCCAGTATGCGACGACGCTATGGTGTTGCCGCCGCAGATGCATACGCCCAGGCAGAGGCAGATGCCGTTTCGCTGGTCGCCGACCTGCTGGCGGATCACAACATTGATACGGACACGCATTCAAAAGGCGAAACCCAGCTTGCCCATTCCCGGCGTGCGATGGAGCGATTGAGGCGCAAGGCCGACGACGAAGGCATCTTGCACGAACCCGGTGATCTGGCTGGCTTGGGCCTTGGCGGCCCATTCCATGGCGGCTACACCCACCCCGTAGGATTTGGCCTGAACCCCCGGAAATATCTGTTCGGAATATCAGTGGCCGCTGAATCCTGCGGCGCGCTGTTGTTTCAAAAAAGCGGTGTGCAGTCGATTCAGAAGGAAGCGTCAGGGTTTTTTCTGACGACGCCGGGCGGCCGCATCAAGGCCAGTTCGGTCTTGATCTGCACCAACGGATACTCCAGCGAGGATTTACCGCCGTGGATGGCGGGGCGGTACATGCCTACGCAATCTTCGGTTCTGGTGACGCGTCCGCTGACGGATGAAGAAATGGCGGCACAAGGGTGGACGTCGGACCAGTTATCTTATGATACGCGAAACCTGCTGCATTATTTCCGTCTGATGCCCGACCGCCGGTTTTTGTTCGGAATGCGGGGCGGATTGCTTTCCTCTCCATCTGCCGAAGCTGGAATACGAAAGAAGTTGGTCCGGGATTTCAGGAAAATGTTTCCCGCCTGGTCAGGGGTCGAGGCAACGCACACTTGGTCAGGGATGGTGTGCCTTTCTGAACGACTGACACCGTTTGCGGGGCCGGTTCCCGGACAAGATGGTATGTTTGCCGCATTTGCCTATCACGGAAACGGCGTCGCAATGGGAACGTATTGCGGCCGGGCGGTTGCAAGATTGGTGATGGGCCACGATGCGGCGTTGCCGACCCCAATCGCGAGTACGCCGAGGCGCTTTCCGTTAGGGCGGTATCGGCGTGCGCTGATGCCGCCGGCTTATGCAGTATTGGGACTGGCGGACCTCTGAGCGTTATCCGTTTTGCAGCGATTCAAGCTCTACCGCATAACCTGCCGCATAATCTGGTGCGCCATTTTCGCTGCGCCACAGGCAATAGGCAGCCATGCGCCAGGAATACCAGCGGCGAAGATTCACAAACCGGGCCACGATATCCGGATCGGTGTAAGCATCCAGAAACATTGCCTCTTCGTCAACGGTCAGGGGAGATCCCCGATAAAGTGTTTGCATGGCAGGGGACAAGAACAGCGCTATGTCTTCACACGGATCGCCAAGGACCGGACACTGCCAATCAATGAGCGTGATTTGACCGTCGGTTACCAGGATATTTCCTGCGACGGGATCACCGTGAATCAGGCAACGCTTGGCTAGTGGTTCGACATGCGCCCTTGGTCGCAATTCTTCCAAGATGCCGCGCGCTTCTGATCTGCAGTCGTCCAGAATGCGCGATCCATGAAGGCTTAGGTCATCACTGCCATTGCATCCGACGGGGATGCGCAAAGGTGCCGCAAGGGCGTGGACTTTACGAAGCAGGCGGGCCACGGGCTGTGGGTTGCTCTGCCATGGCGTGCCGGGTGCGTGGTCATAAAAAACCCAGCTCTCCGGCCCTACCTTTCCACTTGCCTGCAATCGCGGAACGAAGCCGGTTCCGGCAAAAGCCTGCAAACAGGCAGTTTCAGACCCTGGGTCATTGCGAAACAGCGGGTTGTGAAACTCGGTTCGGTACAGTTTGAGAACCTTGTCGCATTCGCCACCAAGAACCTTCCACACCTGATTTGTCCTGCCGCCGTAAAGCGACGTGAAGCGGGCGTTTGCGTCTATCAGACCTTGATCGACCAGTTCATCGACAAGAGACGGAGGGGGGAAGTTGTTAGGCAGGGCTTTTACCCACGTTATGTGCGACTCGGGATATTGCCTTGGTTTGGACCGTCCAGACCGACAGATCAACTCCTGACCATCAGTTGGAAAATCCTACATCAATTTTATGGCAATGCATCAACAGAGGTTTGCAAGGCAAAACTTTTGACTGGTTGAGACACGTTGTGCAGCTTGACCGGCCCCAAAGGTACCGCATCGGCACATGCCGGTTCGATATCTTCCGAGACAACAATCCGGTGCCCAACTGTTTTTCCGTGTTCGCCAAGCCGTGCGGCAACATTGGCCGCCTGACCGATGACAGTGAAATCCAGCCTCTCTTGCGAGCCGACGTTGCCATATGTCACGCGCCCATACGCGACACCGATCGAACAGTCCCAGTGGCGGTCAGATTCCGAGTTTCGCAGTTCGGCCAACCGTTCGACAATTTCAATGGCTGACAGCTGCGCCTGATGACGGGCTTTGGCTGCATCGTCGCCCGCAGGGAAAACGGCCAAAACGGCGTCGCCAATGAACTTTAGGACTTCGCCGCCATGGTCGTGAACGATCCCCGAAACAGTTTCAAAAAACTCGTTCAGCAGCGCGATATAGGCGCTTCGTCCCAGTTTTTCTTCCAACCCTGTCGAGTTCCTTAGATCGCAGAACATGATCGCGGCATCAATTTCGTCTCCGTCTCCGCGCCGGATATCGCCACCCAATACGCGCGCGCCGGTCCTTTTGCCCACATATGTCTCTAACAGTGATTGGGCGTTTTCGCGCT
>JBPCWT010000083.1:0-5226 GCA_051009255.1 Ruegeria sp.
CGCGGGTGCTTTCCAACTGAACGTATGGAATACCTCTTGCCCGGCACACCTGCGGGCCCAGCAGATCGGGCGCCTTGTAATAGTTGTGGTAAGTGACCCAGACATCGACTTCCGCAGGCAATTCGGAAATCAGGCGGCCGACCTCGGCCCCGGCCGCGTCGCGCAGATGCTGCTGCGCCGATGGATCGCCGGATTTGTCATAGATGCGCAGGCCGGACACCAGATCGACGCGGTCACCATTGGCGCTAATGGCGCGGATCAGGTTGCGGGCCATTTCCCGATCACCTGACGGAACCGGGCTGTCGGGTGATTTCAGCGGGGCGTAAAAGGCAACGCGTGCCATCACGCAGCGCCCGAGCAAAGGGCGGTCAGGCGTTTTGACAAATGCGCAATACCCGGTGCCATTCCGAATTCCCTGATCAGCCGATCATAGGCGGCGTTTGCCATTGCCCACGCCCCTGCCGGATCTGCAGCAATTGCCGATATGGCCGGGGCCAGCGCGTTTGGGTTGTCATCCGTCAGGATACCGTGTGTTCCGTTTTCGATGAATTCGGGTATGGCAGAAACCGGTGTGGAAAGGATTGGCAGGCGCTGGGATGCGGCCTCCATCAAGACATTGGGCAACCCGTCACGGTCGCCGTCTGACGCAATGCGGCTGGGCAGGACGAACAGATCGGCCCGACGCATTTCCGCAATGACCTCTGGCTGGTCGCAGGCGCCCTTCCAAGTGATCCGTTGGGACAGCCCTGCCGCCTTCGCCTTGGCCTGCAACGCATTTTGCAGGGTCCCGCCGCCGATATGGGTCCAGTGCCAGTCGAGCGTTTCGGGCAGCTGTGCAAATGCTGCGATCAGGCGGTCAAACCCCTTTTTTTCGACAAGCCTGCCAACGGACAGCATGTGGAACGGGCTTTGGGCATCTCGCAATTTTTGCTCGGGTGGGGCGGGAAACCGGGACAGATCGAGGCCGTGATAGATCAGATCAACACGCGACGGGTCGTCGGCAAGCCCGCGCAGATGTTTGGCACCGATGGCCGTGCAGGTCGCCCCGAAGGCCGCGCCAAAAGTATCGGCGTGCAGCTTTTCCTGTTTTTCCCAGTCCGGTGATGTCCAAATGTCCTTGGCATGGGCCGAAAAGCTCCACGGGAGGCCCCGCATGATCGCGGCGTACCGCGCAACCGAGGATGGCGTATGCATGAAATGAGCATAAAGCGCCTGCGTCGCGTCGGGCAGTTCGGCGGCTAGCACGCAGGCCTGCCCAAAGCGGCGAATTCGGTTGTGGGTGGGATCGCGTCGCAAATCCTTGCGCCAGATATCGCGGGCCTGACGGTAGCCCGGTAGATGTTGCACGGCTTCGCGTGCGTGCCAGACCCGTTGCGGCTCGTCGTAAAGGTATTCCGGCAAGTAGTGCACCTTGCCCTGAAACCGATCGTGCAGGGGGTGGCGTTTGGTGTCGGTGGGATGGCGCAGGGACCAGATGTCGAAACGATGCCCGGCCTCTTGCAGCGCAACCAGTTCCTGCGCAATGAACGTTTCGGACAGGCGTGGCCATCCTTTGACCAGCACCGCCAGCCTTGGTTCAGTGGCGGTCATCCGGTCGCCCGCTTCTTTTCCTCGCCCAGCAAAACTTCGATCCGTTGTGTCACATAGTCCAACCCATCCAGCAGGCCGCCTTTGATTGCCTGCGAAGGAAGGGGTTGGTTCGGCAAGTTCTGAATGGCCCGGATCATTGAATCGGCGTTCAGCCCGTCACGCTTTTCGTCCAGCATTTGCACCAGCCCAAGGTCTTCGGCGCGGGACGCCCTGATCCATTGTTCCAGCCGGGGCGTGGTGCGCGGCACGATGACGGCGCGTTTGTCAAAGGACAGAACCTCGCAGAACGTGTTGTATCCGCCCATGCAGATTACCCCGGATGCGCCCGCAAACAGCGTTTCGATCTGGGATTCAAAACCGACGGCGGTGACCCTGCCATTCAATGCCGCGACGCGGGTTTCAAAATCCTCGCGCAGTTCGCCCGACAGGAACGGGCCGTAAACAAGAATCGCGCGTGGGCTAAGCGAGGGGTCTTTTTCATAGGCAGAAAGGACAAGGTTAACCAAAGCCTTGCCATCGCCGCCGCCGCCCGGAGTGATCAGGATGTAAGGCTGTTCAGGCGGATCGCCGATCGGTCCCAGATCACGCCGCAGATAACCCGTCCAGTGAACGCGCGACTGGGCGCTGGGGCTGAGGGGCAGGCCAAGCGTCGGATCATAGACCGAACGCAGACCGTAAACCCAGATCTCGTCATAGAATCGTTCGGTCGCTTCAACCGCTTCTTTCCTGGCCCATTCCGTTGCCAGTACTTCAGGTTCATCCAGAACATCCCTGAGGCCCAGCACGATTTTTGTCCGGCTGGAGTTTTCAAGGAATTCCAGTGTTGGCAGCAGTTCGCCGCGAAATCCCGTTGGTTCCTTATCCACAACCAGCACGTCCGGTTCGAACTGCTGGACAGCGGTATCGATCAGACCCGAACGCAGCTCGGTCACTTCTTCTATGCCCATCCCCATTGTTTGGGACGCATAAGAGCCATCGGCGCGTTTGGTTACACCTGGCAGGCGTACGTGGTCGACGCGCCGGGGAAACGTAAAACGACCGGCCACGGGCGATCCGGTCAGGATCAGGGCCGAGGCATCTGGGTTGGCCTCGGTAATGGCGGCTGCCAGCGCGCGAGAGCGCCGGAGGTGACCAAGGCCAAACGTGTCGTGGCTGTAAAACAGGATACGCGGCGCGCGGCCTGTCTTGTCTGTATTGGTAATTAGGCTCATGCCTCCGCCCGTTAACTAAGTTTCGATGCAAAATCCGCGCGTTCGCATCCAGTATCTTAAATTTTGTTTCCTGTTGCATGCCAAAGCCGAAGGTAGAAATACACAATCCCCAAGGCATTGCCGATTAGCAACAGCGCAATCGATGGTTTCGGCTTGGTCATATTCAAAATCTGGCAGCTTGAAAACACCTTAGTCCGTGGAAAGGTGACGCGAACACGACCCAACACGATAATGAGATATTTAAGTGTGGTATTTGAACCGGTAAGGGTGCTTCTATACTCTGAACGTCATTACGAGAACTGGACGCAAGGCAAAATGAAAACAAATTTTTTTGCTGGATTGATCCTGATCCTTTGGTCGCTGGCTTTGGGGCTGGCATCAGGTGCGGTTGCCCAAACCTCGCTGATCCCCGGATATTCGACGGACGCTACGGACGATTCCGCTTCGAGTGCCGAGGGGGATGTCAGCGCGGCGATCCGGGCCGCGACAGAGGCCGGTGCCAGCGTCATCGTGATCGACAGCACGGGCAAGATCGTGTCGTCGGGGGCGTCCGGTGCCGCGGAAGATGCCGAAACCGATGCAATGGGCGACGGTTCACAGCTGATGAAGGCGCAGGAGCGGTTTACCCGGTTCCGTGAATCGCTGACATCCCGTCTGGATGCCCTGCCGTATTCGGTTTTCGAGGTGCAGTACATTTTGCGCCAGACCAGCCCGGACGGGCGGATCATGACCTATGTCGAGGTTCTGGCATGGGCGGTTCTGTTCCTGATGATCGGGCGCTGGCTGTCGATAGAAATATACGGAAAACGTATCGCCCGGCGCTTTGTCGTTTCGCGCATCAAGGAAGATCCGCAAGGTTATCGCGACAAGATGCCGTTTTTGGTGTTCCGCTTTCTCATGGGGATCGGCGGGACGGTCTTTGCGATGGTGCTGGCCTATATCGTGGGCGAGCTGTTTTTCATCGGGACGGAAAAAGACATCTCGATCCAGTTCACGGTTACGGCAATTTTTGTCACGTATTTCCTGGCAAGAACCGTTTCGGACCTGTGGCGCATGGTGCTGTCGCCCTATCTGTCGCAGTACCGTCTGCCGCCATTTACCGATCGTGACGCCAAGCGGCTGTACATCTGGGCCTCGGTGCTGGCGACCTATGACATTACGTCGGTCATGTTTTCGACCTGGGTGGCCGATTTCGGATTGAACTATAACGTTTACGCGATGGTTTACGGCTGTTTGTCGCTGGTTGGCGCAGTCGGTACCGTGCTGATGATCCTGTTTAATGCGCGGGCGATCTCGAACGCTATTCGGGGTGGGCGTGCGCCGGATCAGGTTTCCTGGGCGCTGCGCTTTGTCTCATTCGCGTGGGCGCCAGTGTTGATCCTGTATGCGCTGTTCAGCTGGTTCAAGCTGGCGGTGGATCTGGTTCTGGAGAACGAGGGGTCGATCCCGCTTGTGGCCAGCAGCTACGCGATTTTCATGTCGGTCGTGATTGCCTATGGCGCAATGAATTATTTGCTCGAACGCTATTTTGACCGGTCCCGCCTGATCGAAGAGATCAACGCAGATAGCGAGGACACGGATCAGACCGGCGCAGAGGCCACGCCTGAAGCGGAGAAAAGAAAACACACCATAGTCACCTACGAAGACCTAGCCCGTCGGGTTGCGGGTATTCTGGCCTTTGTGGTCGGAACCTATGCGCTGGTCGTGATCTGGTACCCGGATGCCAACTGGTCCGAAGACCTGCCGGTGGAACGGGCGTTGGACGTGATGGTGATCCTGTTTATCGGGTACATCCTGTTCAATTTCTTCCGCATTTGGATCGACAGCAAAATCGCGGAAGAGGTCGACGACGGAACAGAGGCCGAATTGGGCGACGAGGGAGGCGAAACCGGGCAGAGCCGTCTGGCGACGCTGCTGCCGTTGTTCCGTGGTGCCATTCTGGCCGTTGTTGTTGTCACCATTGTGCTGATTGTGCTGATGGAAATTGGAATCAATGTCAGCCCGCTGTTTGCGGGTGCCGGTGTTGTTGGGCTGGCCGTAGGGTTCGGATCGCAGACTTTGGTGCGCGACATCTTTTCGGGCGCGTTCTTCTTGTTGGATGACGCGTTCCGAAAGGGTGAGTATGTCGATATCGGCGATGTGAAGGGAACCGTCGAAAAAATCTCGGTTCGGTCCATGCAGTTGCGCCACCATCTGGGCGCGCTGAACACTATCCCGTTTGGGGAAATCAAGGTTTTGACCAACTATTCGCGCGATTGGGTAATCATGAAGCTGCCCTTACGGGTGACGTATGACACGGATGTCGAAAAGGTGCGCAAACTGATCAAGAAACTGGGCCAGGAATTGCTGAGCGACCCGGTGATCGGCGACAATTTCATTCAACCGCTAAAGTCGCAGGGCGTGATCGAAATGCAGGATTCCGCGA
>JBPCWT010000084.1:0-20127 GCA_051009255.1 Ruegeria sp.
GTGTCGGCGGAGGCAGCGCGTCAAATCTGGATTTGGGGTTAGAGAGGATGGCGGAGCTATTGAACTTGATGCAGCCCTAGATGGCCTTTCTGACAACTTTGGTGATGAAGGCAACTTAAACCAACTAAAGTGAATTTCAGAATTTCAAATTAGTCCAGTGTGAACAGTTCCTGACGTTCGGTGACGCCGCGCAGGCGGTATTGGCCCAGCGACACCAGTTCGGGGACGTCGTCCAATAGCGGGGCGGCGACCTTGGCAGAGATTACGATGTTCTGATCCAGCGCGCTGCACATTCCCAGAATGCGCGAGGTCGTGTTCACAGCCGCACCAATCACCGTGAAATCAAGCCGGGTTTTGCCGCCTATGTTGCCATACAGGACATCGCCGGAATGCAGCGACAAGGTGAAACCGGTGGTCGCCAGCCCTTCGTCAGAGCGGCGCTTGTTCAACTCGACAAACACATCGCGCAATTCAAGGGCCGCCTTGATCGCGACGTGGCGGGCGTCGGGGATTTGGTTCATGTCGAAAATGGCCAGCATCCCGTCACCCATGAACTTCAAAACGTTTCCACCGTTGCGTTCGACGATCTCCACCGCCTCTGCAAAGCAGTCGTTAAGCAACTCGATGATTGAACTGCCCGACAGGGATTCAGACAGCTTGGTGAATCCCTGCAGATCAAAATACCAGATCACCGCCGAAATCGTTTCAGAAGACCCTCTGGTTATGTCACCGGACAGCACTCTTTTGCTGGCGTCACGGCCCATGTAGGCGGCGGTGATATCTTCGGCCATAAGGCGGTTTGCCCCGCTTTTCAGGGTCAGGCAAAGCGGCGGGAATAACTGGCGTAAGCCGTCAAGATGAGCGTCCGTGAATCCCCCCGGCGCGTCCGTTGACAGCGAGATTACCACGCCTTCTTCGGCCTGCATCGGGTTGACCGGGGACGCATGATCCTGACGCAGGAAAAACCGTTTCACAGCATAATAATCCGTTGCCCCGCGTTCACGAAGCTCGTCAAAGATCGGGAATTGCAGTTTCGGGTTGGAAACGGTCAGGTTTTGCCTGATCTCTTTGATGTTGTTGGTCAAAAGGTAATAGATCGGGCTTTGGATGTATTCTTCGGGGGCGTCTGTTCTGCGCCGGAAATCCTGACGCTCGTTCCCGCTGTCACGGTGCCAGCGAAAGGCGACCGTCCCAATCTCGGGGTGATGCGCGCGCAAGGTTATGTTCACACGTTGCAGTGGAATTCCGGCAGCGACCAAGCGATTGCAGCAGGCCTCGAGCCAGGTTTCGACGGGGATGTCCTTCAACCCCTGTTGAATCAACCAATCTGTCAGGTCTTTGAGCGCCGCAGTCATTTCCCAGCTTTCAAGTGTCGGGGCGGCCATGGCTTCCTCTTGAAACGGTTAGCTGGGCATATTCCGAAGAAATACGCTTGTCTTCATTTGTGGTCGCCCTGCCCTAAGGTCAAGCCTTCCAGGTGCGCCAATCGGTCGTTCTGCACGGTGGCACAGGGATCAAACGCGGCTGATGCACGTTTGGACACGAAGTTCTTACCGCGCTTCTTTTCCCAGATTGACAGATGTCACGCCTCAATCCCAAGCCCTTCGGTCGAAAGCTCATCAAGTTTCGGCATGAGCGCCAAAAGCTCTTGCGCGTAGTCTGTCTGAGGATTGGCAAACAGATCGCTGGTTTTCTGAATCTCGACCATCCGGCCCTGTTTCATCACGGCGACCCGGTCGCACATCTGGCGCACAACCGGCAAGTCATGGCTGATGAACAGCATGGTCAGGCCCAGATGTTCCTGCAGGTCTTTCAGTATGTTCAGAATCTGCGCTTGTATGGACACGTCAAGCGCGCTGGTGGGTTCGTCGCAGATCAGAAAGCGTGGTTGGGTCGCCAAGGCCCGCGCGATCGAAATTCGTTGCCTTTGACCGCCGGAAAATTCGTGGGGGTATTTCAATCCGGCCTCGGATCCCAGACCGACCTGATCCAGCAATTCGTCGACCCGTCGCCTGATGTCCGATCCATCCATCAGACGATGGTGGCGGATCGGCTCGGCAACAATTTCATCGACGCGCATACGAGGGTTCAGGGACGAGTATGGATCCTGAAAGATCATCTGAATGTTTTTTCTGTACTCTCTCTGAACCGCCTTATCGCCCAGGTCGCTGACCAATTGCCCGTCAAACGTGATCGTGCCGCCGTCAACGGGGTAAAGGCCAGCGATCATCCGGGCGATGGTTGACTTGCCCGAACCGGACTCGCCCACAACGCCAAAAACCTCGCCTGCGCGCACGTCAAAGCTGACATCGTCAACCGCTGTCAAATATGTGCGGTCCCATGGCAGCAGCCCACGACGCAGCAGGAACTGCTTGGTCAGATTGCGGACTTCGAACACCGGCTTTGTTTTGTCGTTTTCGACTTTTGGCCAGTGACGTGCCATGTCTTCGATTGCAAAGCGTGTTTCCCGCCCGCCATAGCTGATTTGTGGAAAGCGGTGGAGTTTCAGCGTGGGACGCGGCACCGCTGCGATCAGTGATTTGGTGTAAGCATGCTGAGGCTGCCCCATGACCTGCGCAGTCGGACCGCTTTCGACGACCTGACCGTCATACATAACGGTTACGCGGTCTGTCGTGTCGGCGATCACACCCATATCATGGGTGATCAGAATAACGCCGACCTGACGCTCTTGTGCAAGCTCCTTGATCAGATCCAGAATTTGCGCCTGCACCGAAACGTCCAGTGCCGTTGTCGGCTCGTCAGCGATGATAACGTCCGGTTCGGTACACAAGGCCAAAGCGATGACCACGCGCTGCCGCATTCCGCCCGAAAACTGGTGGGGGTATTGGTCCAGACGCGTATCCGGGTCAGGAATGCCAACCCGGTCGATCAGGTCCCGTGCGCGGGCGTTGGCCTCGGCATCGGACCCGCCCAGATGGGCCAGAATGGTTTCCGTCAGTTGTTCACGCACTGTAAAAAGCGGGTTCAAAGATGTAAGCGGATCCTGAAAGATCATCGAGATTTTCTTGCCGCGCAGTCCACGCATCTCCTCGGCATCCAGACCGCTGATTTGTTCGCCGCCCAGCATGATTTCGCCGCTGGCGATCCTGCCCGGACGTTCAAGCAACCCCATGACCGCCGCACCGATTGTGGATTTACCGGCACCGGATTCGCCCACCAGTCCGTGGATCTGGCCCGGCTCGACCGACAGGCTCAGGTGATCGACAGCCGTAAACAGTTTGCGGCGGGTCGGAAATTCTACGGTGAGGTCGTTTATTGTCAGCAGACTCATTGAATTCACCGCAGTTTGGGGTTCAGCGCATCGCGCAGCCAGTCGCCCAGCAGATTAACCGACAAGGCCAGCGCCAGCAGCGTGCAGGCCGGGAAGAACAGTATCCACCACTCGCCCGAAAACAGGAATCCCTGCCCGATGCGGATAAGCGTTCCAAGTGAAGGCTGCGTTGGCGGGGCGCCGACGCCCAAGAAGCTGAGCGTTGCCTCGGCAATGATCGCAAGCGCCAGCGAAATCGTTGCGATTACCAAAACCGGGCTTAGGACGTTGGGCAGGATGTGGCGGAACATGATGGGAAAGGAACCGCGCCCGATCAGGCGGGCCGCCTGAACGTATTCCTTGTTCTTTTCAACCAGCGCCGCGCCGCGGACAACCCGTGCAAATTGCACCCAGTCGGACAGTGCGATTGCGATTATCAACACATAAATTGCCATTTCGTTGCGGTATTCGGGGGGTGTGACGCCCTTGGCAATGCCAAAGATCAGCATCGCAACCAGAATGGCCGGGAATGTCAACTGAACATCCGCAACCCGCATGATCAGCGTTTCAATCCAACCTCCAAAATAGGCAGCAACCAACCCCAAAACCACGCCAATGATCATTGCCAGCAACACGGCGGCGGCCCCCACGAACAACGAGATGCGCAAGCCATAAAGTATGGTCGAGAACACATCCCGCCCCTGATCGTCAGTACCCAGCAGAAATGTCTCTTGGGTAAAGGCGTTCGGGGTGCCGGGCGGCGTAAACCCGTTCATCAGGTTAAGCGTGGCCGGATCAAACGGATTGTAGGGGGCCAGCAGCGGCGCAAAGATGGCCGCCAACACAAGGATCGCGACGACAAGCGACGCAGTAATGGCGACGGGCGAATGGCGAAAGGACCAGGCAAAATCGCTGTCCCAGAGTTTAGCCGCGCGAGAGGTCGAAGGCAGCTTTGGCTTAACAGCAGTATCGGTCATGTGGCCCTCGCGTCGACGCGCAAACGCGGGTCAATGGCGTAATACAGAAGATCAACGATCAGATTGATCGTGACGAACATCACCGAGATCAGCATCAAGTACGCGGCCATGACGGGGATATCCACGAACTGGATCGCGTTGATGAACAACAGGCCGACGCCCGGCCATTGGAACACCGTTTCAGTAATGGTGGCGAACGCGATGATCGAACCCAGTTGCAGACCCGTGATCGTGATCACCGGAACCAAGGTATTCTTAAGCGCATGCCTGAAATTGATCACCTTGTCCGACAGGCCGCGTGCGCGTGCGAACCGGACATAATCGGCCCGCAATACTTCGAGCATTTCTGACCGGACAAGCCGCATGATCAGCGTCATCTGGTATAGCCCAAGCGTAATCGCCGGCAGGATCAAAGCCTTCAGTCCAGAGGCCGTTAAGAACCCGGTCGACCAATTGCCAATCATAACAGTTTCACCCCTTCCGAAACTTGGCAAAAGATCCAGTTCGACCGAGAATATGTAGATCAATAATATCCCGATCAGAAAGGTCGGCAGTGACACGCCAATCAAACTGAGGGTCATAATGACATTGGCGGCAATACCTTGTCGTCGGATAGCGGTGAAAACGCCAAGTGCGATGCCAACGGTAATAGCCAGAAAACCGGAAACAAATGCCAGTTCCAGTGTTGCGGGCGCGCGTTCGGCTATGATCGTGGAAACCGGGCGGCCCTGACGGTAGGAAACACCGAAATTGCCCTGAACCGCGCCCTTGAGAAACTTGAAATACTGCACAGGGAACGGCTGATCCAATCCAAGCTCGGTTCTCAGCCGGTCAATATCGGCCTGCGTGCGTTCCTGACCCAGCATATTGTCGATCGGGTCGCCAACAAACCGAAACATCGAGAATGCCACCAATCCCACGACCAACAGAACGATCACGGACTGGAACATCCTTCGGACGATATATGCAAACATTCATTTTCCTCGTTGATCTGCCTGTCTATGCCTTCCCAATCCTGCTGGTCAAGCTGTCGCCAGCGGCAGGCGGCTGACATTTGTGGCTTCAAAACAATTTTGTCAGGTGTCCAGTGGTTTTACCCGGACGGGCAGTCAATTCTATTTTTTCCAATCCGCATCTGCACCGGATCGGCGCCGAACAAAGGAACGGCGCCGATACCTGGTTTGAACGCCAATTAGTTTAAGGTTACCCACCTCAGAATAAAGAAGTTGTCCGGGCGCTGCGTCAGCTCGATATTGTTGCGGGTTCCCCAGACAAGGGGCTCAACGTACATCGGAACATAGACCTGTTCGTCCTGAATGATCTTTGCAACCTCATCCAGCATCACCTGCCGTTTTCCCTGATCCAGTTCTGACTGAATCATCGGCAACAGCTCGTCGACGCGTGCGTTTGAAAACCTGCCAAAGTTCCAGCTGCCCAGTTTCGTTTCCGCATTTGGTGTTGCCACCAGAAAACGTACCGGATGTTCGGCGTCAAAGGTTCCCGGGCTCCAGCCCAGTAGATACATATCGTAGTTGTCCTCGCGCAGTTCCGGCCAGTAGGTGCGCACTGGCATAGCGTCGAGTTCGGCGGTGATCCCGATCTGGGCCAGCATTCCGACAACTGCCTGGCAAACCGCCTCGTCATTTAGATATCGGTCATTGGGGCACTTGAGGCCAAAGGAAAACCCATCCGCGAATCCGGCCTCGGCCAAAAGAGCCTTGGCACCTTCGACATCAAAAGCCGGACGGTCCGCGTTTGCCTGAGAGTAACCGCTCATCGCGGGGCTGACCAATTGCGAGGCCGCTTCGGCATTTCCCCGCATGATGGTTGCAAGGATGGCGTCAACATTGACCGCCTTTGCAACGGCCTGTCGTACGCGCACGTCGCGGAATGGGTTCGGTCTGCCTGCGTCGTCCGTGTATTTCAGCGTCTCTGCCTCGTGATCAAATCCAAGCATGATCACGCGCGCTTCGATGCCCTGAATGACATCCACGTCACCGTTGCCCTGCAACCGCGCAACGTCCTGAATCGGAACGGGATTGATCATATCCACATCGCCCGACAACAGGGCTGCAACGGCGGTGGCGGGATTCTGGATCGGGTTAAACTCGGCCCGTGTCAGGTTATGTTCAGGCTCGCCCCACCAATCCCCAAAGGGTTCCAGTACGGTACGCAGGCCCGGCTCGCGCGCGGTGACCTGGAATGCGCCCGTTCCGTTTGCATTGATCGTCGCATAGTTACCGGCTTCTTTATCCGGCAGTCCGGCATCGTTTGCCTCGGTCCAGCCCTGATCCATGATCATCCAGTTCGCGATCGAGGATGGAAACAGCGGGTTGGGTGCGTTGGTCATAAAGTCGATGGTGAAGTCGTCAATCACCTTGACCTCGCTGACAGGCGCGAACCAGCTGCGGGTGTCCGAAGCCTCGCTTGACGCGCGCTGATAGCTAAACAGTACGTCCTGTGCATCGAAGCTGCTGCCGTCGTGAAAGGTGACTCCTTCGCGCAGCTTGAACCGCCAACCGTCACCTTCGCCAATCGGCTCCCAGCTGACAGCAAGGGCGGGTTCCACGCTCATATCCTTGCCGCGCCGCACCAGCCCCTCGTAGACGTTGTTGAGAAAGCCCAGTACTGGCGCAGAATTGACCGCGTGCGGGTCCATCGTCTGCGGGTCGGTGGTAGAGGCCCATTTGAATTCAGCGGCCTGGACGCTGCTGGCAACCAGCATGGCCAGACCTATGGCGCTGTTCCTCAGGATCATGACGATAACTCCTTATTTGTTCCGCAAGTCTTCTTTGTTTTTGCGGTCGGGTAAAGCACATCCGGGCAAGACATCACAGCACCGTCACAGGGGCAATCCCCGCTGGCGCAAGATGTACTTAAAAAATGCAGGGCGCGAAGCCGCGCCCTGTTTTTTGTTTCAAACAGATACTTTAGTTCAGGGTAAAGTACTTGAACTTGGCCGTATCATCCGGGGCGACACCGGTGCCGATGTTCGATTTCATTCCCCAGTTCAGACCCTGGTGGTGGATCGGGATATACAATTGTTCATCCTGAACCACTTGCCAGATTTCGGAAATTTGCTTGTCACGCTCTGGCAGGTTGGTTTCCGACGCCAGTGCCACGATCTTGGCATCAATATCCGGGTTGCTGTAGCGGGTTCCGTTCCATGATCCGTACTTCTCGCCTTTGGTGTGGACAAGGAAGTTAAAGATGTATTCCGAGTCATATGTCGGAACACCCCAGCCCAGCATGTAGAAGTCAGTTTCATAGTTGTTGATAAGCGGGAAGTGCTGCGCCTTGGGTTTTGCATCAAGGTTCACGGTGACACCGATCTGCGCCAGCATTCCAACGGCCGCCTGACAAATTGCCTCGTCATTGATGTAACGGTCATTGGGGCAGTTCAACGTGATCGAAAAACCATCCGCATAACCCGCGTCGGCCATCAGGGCCTTGGCGGCCTCGACATCGGTTTTCGAAGAACCGTCCATTGCCTCGTCCCAGCCGTTCACAAATGGCGGCGAGATCATACCCGCAGGTGCGGACTGACCACGCATCACGACCTGTTTGATGGCATCGCGGTTGATCGCCATCGACATTGCCTGACGAACACGAAGGTCAGCCAACGGGTTTGCGCCTTCGACACTGTCAGAGCTCAGATCGGCGTCGCCCATGTTCATGCCGAAAAAGATAACGCGGTTCTGCGGAGCGGTGCGGACATCCAGGCCATCGGTCCCCGACACGCGGGACAAATCCTGTACCGGTACATCCTGAATGAAGTCCACCTCGCCCGACAACAACGCCGCAACACGGGTCGCCGCGTTCTGGATCGGCGTGTAAACGATTTCGGTCACCTGCATGGGGAACTCGTCCTTGCCCCAGTAACCTTCGTTGGCCGCCAGTACTGTTTTGACGTCCGGCTCGCGACTGACCAGTTTATAGGGGCCCGTGCCGTTGGCGTTTTTCGCGGCAAAGGTATCTTCGCCACCTTCATAGTCCTGCACCTTGACCGCGTTATTGGCCTCGGCCCATGCTTTGTCCATCATGAACATGTTCGTCAGGTTGTTGGGCATGATCGGGTTGGGGCCGTCGGTCTCGATCTCGACCGTGTATTTGTCTGGCGCACGTACTTCTTTCACCGATGCCAGCAGTTCCTTATAGTCGGAATCCGGCGTCATGGCACGGTTTAGCGAGAATACGACGTCTTCGCTGTCGAACTCGGCGCCATCATGGAAGGTCACGCCTTCGCGCAGCTTGAACACCCAGATATTCGGATTGGCCTCGGAAGGGGCCCATTCCGTCGCCAGGGCGGGCACCATGGCACCGGTCATGTCGCGCATTACCAGCGGTTCCATTATCTGGTGAGCCAAGGCCGATGTCGGCCCTTCGTTCTGGGCATGCGGATCAAGTGTCAACGCATCCCCGGCACGGGCCCAGCGCAGCGTTTCCGCTGACGCACTTGCCGATACAAGCGCAATCGCGCTGGCAGCAAGCAACAAATGTCTCAGATTCATCTTTTTCTCCCCATTTTTGGTTTTAACGCATCGAAATGCGACGGACCGGTTTGTCCGGTCATCATGACCTCCGATCATCCAGATCATTCTGAGACTTACAACACCTGAATGCGTGCTCAGTCGCCGAAAGGTTTGAAATCATAGGAAGGGAGGCAGTGGGTGAAATCTGATTTTGAAAGGGCCCAGGGGGGTTTCAAAACAAAAGGGGCAACTGACGTTGCCCCAAAATAGTTGGGATTTTGAATTCCCTCAGACATGATCTGCGGCCGAAAGATGGGTGTTCTGGCCCCGCTTCGATTAGATATCGACTTGTGCAGGCGTGGGCAATTTTTGGCAGCAGAGCGTTGGATCAAATACCATCAGTTTCCCTGAGAGAACGCGACAACCTGTGCGAACGGGTTAACCAGTGCGTCCGCCGGGGCCGAACCAGCTGAATTAATCATAAGCAGCGGCTGGTAAAAGAATGCCAAAAGAGAAAGAGCGGCGACGGCGTGGAGAAGAACTTTCATTTTATTTACTCCGGCTGGTGTTTGAACCTTGATGTTCTGATAAACAATCTACGCCTTCTCGCTTGATTGTGTCTGTGAACCGGATCACAGCAACCACAAGAATATTTATTACTTAATTTATTACATATAGTTAAACGAAATTTTTTGGTTTTTTGCTAAGCTACAATCGCCGCTGATGTTGGTGGCTAATTGCCTTGCATTCCCGGATCGCGGCTGTTTCTTGGGCGGTCGTTCGGGTACAATACCTTTATGCCGCAACCCAAGCTAAGAAAACTCGCCGCCATCGTTTCGGCCGATGTTGTCGGCTACTCGCGCCTTATGGAGAGGGACGAGGCGGAAACGCTTGCGCGTATCGGTGTTTGTTTTGACGGTCTTTTCGTTCCAAGGGTAAATGCCCGAAATGGCCGGGTGGTCAAATTCATGGGCGATGGGGTTCTGGCAGAGTTTTCGTCCGCCTTGGACGCTGTCATCTGCATGCTGCAAGTTCAAAAGGCGATGACAGAACACGAAGCGGACGTGAATGGCGACCACCGCATCGAATTTCGAATTGGCGTCAACATCGGCGATATCACCACTGTTGGCGAGGATATATTCGGAGACGGCGTTAATCAGGCTGCACGGTTACAGGAGATCACGCAACCGGGCGGCATCTGCATATCCGCCGCCGTTTATGAGCAGGTCAAAAACAAAGTTGACCAGGAATTTCTGGACCTCGGCCATAAAAAGCTGAAAAACATAACCGAACCGGTGCGTGTTTACGCTGCCGGCCCCGGCACCGCGAAAGAGGCAGAAAAGCCTGCCGGATGGCCTTTTCTTTCAGCAACCAGGCGAGAACCGATAGCCGCTGGCGGATGTCTGTGTGGGCAGGTGAGGTACAAGGTTTGGTCGCAGCCGGTCACGGTTGGTTTCTGCCATTGCCGGCATTGCCAACTGGCCCTTGGTGCGCCGTTGAACGCATGGGCGATCTTTGAAAAGCAAAATGTATCGCTGGAAGGCGAAGCGCCCCGGCTTTATGCGTCATCGCCCCTCTCCGAGCGGGCATTTTGCCAGAATTGCGGTACAAGCCTTTTTACGGACGTAAAGGACCTTGGGTATTACTCGATCAGGGTCGGAACCCTGGACAATCCTGCCGACTTTCCACCAGAGCTTCATTTCGGTGTCGAGAGTCAGATACCCTGGGTTGATATCCATGACGATCTACCAAGGATCAGAACTCAGGACGATCCGCAGCTTTCCTCGCGCTGGGTCGCTGTTGGCGAACCGAAAGAAGGCCCGACACCGCCCAACGCAGATCGGCGGGATCTTCAGCAGAATCGGCCATCTGGTAAAAAGCGATAGTTGCGGCTTGCCAGCCCTAGCTTGTGAAGACCCGCCTAGCGTTCACCGCCGAACTGATCCCATGCATCCATCGCCTGTGCGGCATACATCAGAGACGGCCCGCCCCCCATATAGATTGCGACGGCCAGCATCTCTTCGAATTCTGCGCACGTTGTTCCCAACTTTTGCAATGCCTTGGTGTGAAAACCGATGCAGCCGTCGCATCGCAATGCAATTGCAATGCCTGTTGCGATCAGTTCCTTGGTTTTTTCATCAATCTCACCCGCGGAACACGCGCCTTGTGCCAAGGCCGAAAATCCCTTCATCGCGTCGGGGATGTCTTTCCGCAGTGTTCCGATCTGTTTTGAGATGTTGTTCGTCAATTCAGGATATGATGTCGTTCCCAATTCTCAATTCCTTGTCCGATGTAACGTGTCGGTTCGAACCCAGGGCATTTCTTGGACGTTGCCCCAAACACGCCGGTTTAATCTGATGGGTTAATCTTTGGGCGGACCGTAACGGATCGATCAGGTGCCACATATGATCGAAATCAATAATGGGGCGGCGGTTTGGCCAGCGAGTGAGGACGGTACGGTTCCAATTTGGAGGTCACTTTGAAATTGCCTTTTTGCCTCAAAAACTGTTGGGCAAGGGCATGGAATTTTCCAGTTACTCTGCCACCGCAATAAGGTCGGGTCGTCCGTCCAATTCGACCTCTGAGAAAACGAAAACCCGGAACTCTGCGATCAATGGCTCTTTTGCGCGGCTGCGTTGACAGACAAATGAGTAGATAACGATGGGCAGAGTGACGGCCTCAAACAGACGAACCAGACGCCCTGACCTGACCGTGTCCCGCACCATGAGGTCATAGGCCAGTGAAACGCCCAACCCTTGTTCGACGCCGGAAATTGCCAATTCGCAATTGGGAAACTCGGGGCCTTTGGGGAAGGTTGGCGGGTCAACGCCTGCCGACGCGAACCATTCGACCCATTGATCCATTGTTTCATCGTGTATCAATGTGACATGACACAAATCACTGGGGTGTTCGATCCGGTGTTCGCGTAAAAAGGATGGCGCTGCTACCGGATATCGCCCGGATTGCATAAGCGGTATGACATCCGCCCCGGCAACCGGGTCGTTGGCCCACCCGATTACAACATCTGCATCGTTTGTCTGAAAATCAGTGGATGGAGCGCCAACCGACACCCGCAGGCGGATCGCACCAGGTTTTGCAAAACGATCCAGCCGGGGAACAAGCCAGCGGGCCGCAAAGCCCGGAGTGCAGAGTACGCGCAGCACTTGATTTGCCGATTTCTTAACGTCCGAGGTGTTCGCCTCGAACGTGTCCAGAAGTGTTGTCATTTTCCCGGCGTAAGCCGCGCCGGTTAACGTCAACTGCACCTGATTACCAACCCGCTCGAACAGCTTTGTGTCCAGAAACTCTTCAAGTGCGCGGATCTGGTGACTGACTGCAGAAGGTGACAGGCAAAGCTCGTCGGCGGCTTTCGCAAAAGAGAGATGCCGTGAAGCGGCCTCGAAAGCCCGGACCGCAGAAAATGGAGGGAGCTTGCGTCCCATTCCTCATGAATTCCCTGCATGACAGCGTGAAAAACAGTCTTTTGCTTTTCGCCGATCCTTTATCCTAACATTTTATTGGGTGACTTCCAAAATTCAGCGGCGAAGGAGGCGATGATGCTTATCGCTCGGGCCTGCCAAGGGCTGGCTGGACTGTCCATTTTTATCTGTATGTCTTTGGCAAAGCCGATTGACCAAAACACCCCTGACTATGCATGGAGAGCGGCGCAAACTGCCATTGAATTCATTGAGCCGCTGGAGAACTGGCTGGACACACACACACAATGCTAGAGCGCCGAAATGCTTTACCTGTCATCGAAATAATCAGCGCCTATGAAGCACGATTTGTCGCCGGTGTCGCAGAGCACGGAAACGGGCGGACACGCGGCCTCTATGACCCTATGGAATCAACCATTTACCTAGTTCACCCGTGGAAGCCGGCCGACCCACAAGATATCAGCGTCCTGCTGCATGAACTGGTGCATCACAGGCAAGTCGGGCATCATTTTTACTGCCTTGGCGCCCAAGAGGAACAGGCATACCGGCTGCAGGAGGATTGGCTGAGTGAACAGGGTCTGCAAGCAGATGTAAACTGGATCGCAATTGTTATTGACGCTGGGTGCGCACCAAAGGACATTCACCCTGACTAGCGTCCGGTGGAAGACTATAGCAACTTCACACGCTACGCTCTGGTACTGTTATCAGTCCACAGTACCAAGACATGAAATTCTATGTATGTTGATTTCAATAAGTCGAAACCACACTCTGATAGCGCGGCATAAGTGGAAATTGGCACCTATACTTATTGAATATTCGCCAACCGGATTGATTGCATGACCAATTCAACGACTCCTACACGAAATCCAAGGCTTGGGCCCACGATCATGGTGGCTGTGATCGGGGCAAGTTTGTTTCTGCTTTTTCTGTCGCGGGACCTGCCCGGCGGGTTGGGGGATGATTGGACCAGGGATAACTTGTCGCTGGTTCTGCGATATGTATTGGCCATGACTGTCGGCGGCGCCCTGATGGGATATCTGCTGGCGTCGATGTTCGGGCGCAAGGGGGTATGGGGGTGGTTGCTGGCGCTTTTTGGCGGCATTCTGGCGACACTGGTTGCCGGTTTCTTTGGCAGCTTTTTTGGTTTGCTTCCCGATCTGCTGGCGGATGGATGGCAGGCACAGGATCTGGTCGCGATACTTTTCGGTTTTCTTGTTTTACCGCTGGCGGCGGCAGAAAACCTTGCCTCAACTTTGGTTTGGCTGGTGATGGTTTTTGCGACCCATTTACTGACCAAATCCATGCGCTCCAGATCGGAGACCACCAACCCCTAGCCGTTGCCTGAAACCAGCCCGAGCCACGCCGATATTCAACCGTAGCACTACTGTAGGACACCTGCTGGCAGCGATGCCGCCTTCCCATTTCTGTTTTGCAACAAACGGAGAAGTGGAGGGATCAAATGTCTCAATTCGACCTGCTGATAACATTGCGTGACCAATACCCGGCAACAACTGCCGCAGCCCATAATCTGGTCATGCGCACGTCCGAACTGAAATGCGCGCGGGAACACCATGTCTGGATCGCGTTGAACAACTCGAACAGGGCGCAAGTCGCCTTTGACAACGCAATGTGGGAAACCCTGCTTTGGGCCGCGCGGGAATCCCGCGAGACAAGTGCAGAGCGCCTGTTCAAGTTTACGGCAAACTTTTTTGCCCAGTTCGCACTTGCCTGCCCAAACTGGAACGACGTGTTACCCGAAATCACAGATCACCTGCTGGCTGCCAGCACCGCCGAACAGTCTGTGCTGACCGAAGCGATAGATCGTGTGCAACGAGAGCAATCAATCGTCATCGGCATCGGGCGCGTGGATCAGGCACACCAATTGCGGGCTCATGCCTGACCTTTCGAACACAAACACCGTGGCACGCATCGGCACGACGCCTGTGCCCCGCCGATCCGGTTCAGCGTCAATCGGCGCGTTATTCGTTACTTGATTAATTGGAGGAAGACATGAGCAAAGCAGAAGCCAAGGCGTGGGACACCGCATTGTCGATCTCGCCGCAAGAACTGATGGCATTCTATCAGGCCGCCGGAGAACTAAGCGATTTGCATCGCGAGCTTTACGCAGGATTTCAGGATCGTGGCCACTTTGTCTGTGTTCATCAAACGTATTTCTTTTATTCAGCCGCCGCTGACCTGCACGCTTCGGCGTTTCTGGCGCAGGAACTGAATGATCGCGCCGAAGCGGTGGTTCGCGCAATTTGATACCGCTTTTCGCGGTAAGAGACGAGGTTTGGTCAGGTCAGAAATGCCAACCTCGCCTTTGCCATTCTTGTTTGATGTACAGGATCGAAATTGCAGCCAGGTGGGATTTGTTCAAAAGAAAAAGGACAGCCCTATTTTCAATTGCCTGTCCGGTCCTCCGGTCGGTTTGCGTTCCAGCGCATAGTACCCAAGGCTAAGATCCATCGCTGTGCCCGAAGCCTCGTTGATGATCGAGGTTTTGCCGGCCGTCAGGCCAAGCGGCACGGCCCATGCCTCGTCACTGCTGGAGGCATTCCAATTGTACGACAGCACATTGTTGTAGCCGAAATACCATCCTTCACCCAGCCCATACGTCAGGATCGGCTGAACAATGGTGACGTTGAAATCGTCTTCTCCCCACATATGGGCAAGCACACCGCCCCAGGACAAATCGCCCGCTTGCCCGAATATGACAAAGGCGGGACCGGCACCCCAGCCTGCGCCGGTAAGGGCATCATCGGTAGCCGTAGGAAGCGACGCCTGCAGCCCGTAACCAAGTGCGATCCCGCTGGCACCCGGCGTTGGGGCGTAAAAGGCCTGCAGCGTTGAATCGCCGATGCCCCATGTCAAATCATCCTCTGGCGACGGCTGTACGATATCTGGCGGAAGCACGGCACCGGGCTGCACCCCTTGAATTGGGATAATGCCCCGTAAAACCAAATTGGCGTCGTTCAGAGGCACAGAGTAAACCGGCTGTAACTGAAAGTTGTAGCTGTCGTCCTCGTCAGTGCCGGTTCTGAACGAGATGGTGTTGTCTGTAATCAGCGCCTTTGTATCGGCAAGCGGATTGGCAGCCTTTCGCGCGGCCAGACATGCCGCATCGCAAGCCTGAGCCGGACCGCTGACAAAAGGCAGTGTTCCACACAAAAACACCGCAATCAAAACAAGCCTTTTCATTACGAAATTCCCGTGTTTGAGAAAATATTTTGTTCCAAGACAGTAATACCCTGTCTGATGACGTTATCAGGTAATGTATGGTTGGCCAACGCAGCTGGAATGATCACATTTGTCATCTTGGCCGATCCTGCGCGACACCTGCGATCGGATCGCCAATCTCGGCACCGATGTTTTCAAAAACGACCTGATGGCTGTCTGATAATTGCGAGAGCGTGAGGATCCCTTCGAACCGGGCAAGAGCTGTGCAAAGCCTTGGGCGTATCAAAACGAACACTTTGTGTCGCCTTCGAATCGCAACTTAGCATTGGTCCGGGGCGGTTTCGCATGCCTATCCGATTGCGGGGTTTGTTGCTGGCGACACCATACGAAAAAGGCAACGTTTCTCGCCTGATAAATGTGGCTGGCTTCAGCCATCTTGGTCGCACGTCGGTTATCTATCGCCAGCATTTTGGTTAACCTCCCATTGATACGGCGCACTGTTTGAGCAAATCCTATGCCGCAGAGCCCAAGTTACTGGGATCGATGCAAGGTCAAAGACATTAGTGGTGACTTGTGAAACTATGTCCGGGAGAGCGAGTAATCTATTAACCAGATAAGGCCCACGCAAAGTTTGAAAAAATGCATCGCCATATCATTTGCTCTGCTTGTTCTGGTCAGTTGTACCTATGTCCCGTTCGACGCAGCGAGACAACATTCCGTCGCTTTGTCGTCGGCAGGAACCCAAGCCGAAAGAATCGCGGCAGAGTTGCGCGGCCAAAACGCAGAAGCCGTTGCCATGGCCCCGCTGTTCGATGGAAACGACGCCTTGGGCGCCCGATTGCGGATGATCGCCACGGCTGAACGTTCAATCGACTTGCAGACATTCCTTATCAAACCGGACTTGGCTGGATCGTTGATATGGCTGGCGCTCTACTCTGCCGCGGAACGCGGGGTGAAGATCCGGTTGCTTTACGATGACGTTTTCACAACCGCCCAAGACAAAGATATCTCGTCGCTGGATGCGCATCCGAATGTGGAAATTCGTGTCTTCAATCCGCTGTCCCGAAACAGCGGAACAGCGGTGAATTTCATGTTCGATTTTTCGCGCGTAAACCGACGGATGCACAACAAGGCAATGATCACGGATGGCAGTTTCGCAATTGTCGGTGGCCGCAATATTGCTGATGAATATTTCAGCATCGGCACAAAGCACGATTTCGCGGATTTCGATCTGTTCGTTGCGGGCAAAGCGGTCAAAGAATTGTCCAAGGCATTTGACGCATATTGGAACGACCCATGGTCCCTGCCCCTTGCAGTGTTCGACAAAGGTGACGACACCCCGCTGCAGGAAGCCTATGAAGCATTTCAAGACCGAACCCTGACCGAAGCAACCTCTATCTATGATCGCGCTGTAAATTCGAAATACCTTGCCCAGTTGCGGTCCGGGCAGGAGCCTTATTACCCAGGGACCGCACGGGTTGTTGTCGACGATGTTCACAAGCTGCGCACGCCGCCGGGAACGGGCCCGTTTACCGTTGGCGATACATTCTATCAAACGCTGAAACGCGCCCTGACAAGTGTAACAGTAGTGACGCCATACTTTATTCCCGAAAACTATGGCGCTGCAGTTTTTGAAAAGTTGGTTCAAAAGGGTGTCGAGGTTACAATTCTCACTAACTCTCTTGCCTCGACCAATCACACTTATACCCACGGCCATTATGCGCGCTATCGCAAACGCCTGATGGAGTCCGGCGTCCGCTTTGCCGAGGTTCGGGCCGACTCTCCGTTGATTGTGGAAGGCACCGATGCGCCTTTGACCATGCATTCGAAACTGGCGATAGTTGATGACCGGATGTTGTTTGTCGGGTCGGCTAATATTGATCCCAGATCAATCAGGCAGAATTCTGAAATCGGGTTGGTGATCCATAGCCCAAGCCTGGCAAAAGAGATCAGCAACCAACTGGACGCTGCTTTGCCGGAGTACACTTACAATCTCGGCCAATCAGAACGCGGCGGGACAATGTGGGAATACAACGGATCCACCGAAAGGGCAGTGTATCAAAGCGAACCCGCGGCGGGTTTCTGGCGCAAGCTGGTCGCAACTGTGTCCGGCTGGCTGCCGATTGAGCAGCAGCTTTGATCCAGCAGAGGTTGAGCCTGATCCCTCAAGTATTCCCGGTAATCGGCCATTATCCGGCGTCAGGCGTTTCCAGAACACGGCCTTGTTGGGACACAACGACAAAGACCTCGGCGGTATCGAACATGGCCGAGATATCCGACTGAAGCTTTAGCGTAAGTTCGTCTACATGCGCGGCAGATACTGGGCGCAGCGGATCGTAATAGACCATAACAGTATAAAGACGGCCAAGTTTGGAAATTGACAGATCAATCATCGTTCCACCGTCCGCGCGCAGTGTTTCACGAACTGCCCTGCGCGACGCGGCTATATGCTGGGGACCGGCGGTTACCCCTGCCAGTTCGCCCAATCCGGCGATGAAATCCCGGAAATATTGCGCGATTACCGTGGTACACAGCAGCAGTACGATAACCGAGTCACCAATAGGCGCGATTGGGGCAAGAACACCGTCTTTGAGGATGTGAACACCTAAGAGACCCACGGCAGCTGCACCTGTAATGAATCCATCAAACGCAGCGGCCTTTTTTTCCAGTCTCAGAATGTCGCTTTGCTTGCCGGTTTTCGCCCATGCCCGCGCGTGAAAGAACCACAGCAGGAAACAAGTCAGCCCAACGATCACGAAGTAGCTGACCATAGGGGCAAAAATCAGCTCTGGTTGCGGCTCTCCATTGAAATGACCAACAATGCTGAACAGCGCATTGGCAATAGCGAATGTCACCAGCCCCAAAAGGGAAAGAGACCGAAACGTGGTAAAAATCGCCTCGTCCCCGGCATATCCGTAGGGCCGAAACTTGTCTGGTTTGCGCTGCGCGTTTCGCGACACGCGCTTGCCCAGCAACGCGGCGCTAAACCCGATCAGGGAAAACAATCCATCCACCAAAATAGCCTGCGAATGGGACAGATACGCCGCGACAATCCCTGCGATTGCCATAAACAGATTGCCGAACATTCCGACGTTCAGCGCGCGCCCCTCGAGTCGTTGCCGTTCTTCGGCTTGCAATTCTGTCATTGTTCCAATTCCACGGGTTTGGACAGTATTTTGTCGAATATTCTCAAATTCAATTCAGATACAGACATGATCCGCAGCGCGTTGTCGATCATAGATTTTTCATTCCAGTACGAACCATTTCTATGACACCCGAAGCATAGGGAAGATCGCTCAGGTACTCGTCCAGCGTGAACCGGTCAGACGGGAAGTTGGATAGAGCCTCTTTGGCTAGCTTTGTTTCACCAGCCAGCCCATGCACGGCCGCGATAATCAACCAGTCGCTGGCATAGTCACGCGCATCCACCCGGCGCACCTTTTCCGAGGCGGCCTTGAACTGTCCGTTCTCGACATCCTCCAGACACAGGGTGATGTTTGTCCAGATCGGCAGCATCGGGTTGGTTTCGGTGGCCTGACGCACCATTTTGACCCCTTTCTTTGTGTCGCCGACAAGCGCAACCCACCCCCCTGCCAGAGCGATCAGCAGGGCACCGTTGGGGTTTGACCGAATTGCGGCCTCTATTAATCGGTTGAACCGTGATAGGTCCCCGTCCAGCTGGGCATATACCGCTGCGGCGAACAGCGCCTCGGGGCATTGGGGCTCAAGCGCCACGGCCTTTTCCGCATGCGAACGCCCGGTTTCCAGAATCGCGTTTAGTCGTTGTCGTCCAACGGCAACCTCTTCGACATATCCAAGCGCCACCAATGCATGTGCCAGTCCGCTGGAGTCGTTGTTGCGTGTCGCAGCCTGAGCCAGTTCCATCATCTGCTCCAAACTGCTGACACGAGAGGTGCGCAGATGTGCGTGAAAGGCCAGTAGTGCTTCATAAACGCCTGCATCCGACGATTGCCGGGCAGACGATTTTCCCCCGATATCCGTGGCAACCACGCCGTAAGCATCCGCCAAACTGACAGCACATTGTTTTGAGATCTCTTCCTGCGCTTTGAACACTTGCGTTTCGCCCAGATTGATGTCCTTTCGCTCGGACCAGACAAGGGCACCATTTTCTGTTCGCTTTAGCTGCACGATCACACGTAGGTTTCCACCATCATCGCGGACCGCGCCGCCCAACAGGTAGTCGCAATGCGGCCACGATCGTTGCCTGTCGTTGTTCTGGTCCGCCGTTTGTTCACCGGCAAACCCAGTGAGAACCCGAATGTGCCCAAAACGCGCAAGTTCCAGCGCGATCTCTTCGGGCAATCCATCGCGAAAAAACCTTGCCCTTGGTGTATCCGAACCCGTGAAGGCGCTGATGCCCAAAGTCGGCAAGCCGGGCTTTGACCCGGTTACAGAGGGTTCCGCGGTCGGCTTTGGCTGTCTGGGCTCAAACAAGGGCCGGTACTGCCCTCTGGGGACGGAAATCTCGATCAGATCGGCGGCACCGGATGCCAGGTAATAATAGCCCAGCGCCTTGCGCAGCTTCACAGCCTCGGTACGAACGACCGGGTCATTGTTGGGATCAAAATCCGCACCTCTTCCGAACACTTCCATGGCCAAGGCCGTGCCACGCAATTCTTCGCCTTTGCCGTTCAGTTCAGTGCGAACGAGGTGTTCAAAAAACAAACGTGTCCGATCGCTGACCGCGAAATCCTTTGATTTCACAATGCGTTCCAACTGCGCCAGAACATCCGCTCTGCTAACTTCCTTGGTCACAGGCTATTCCCTTT
>JBPCWT010000085.1:0-5650 GCA_051009255.1 Ruegeria sp.
GGTATATGACGCGTGCAGTTACAACACTATTTTTACCCCCTGGATAGCCCAGTTATGTGCGGCTGGATCTTGCGGGATTGAGTAGTACTGCTTGAACGCAAAAGAACAAAAAGGAGAACCATGAAACTAAGGCGCTTGCAGCACGCTAAATCCGCTGCTTAACGGAAACCAGATGAGCGATGACACAACAAAGTTAAACAACCATCTGTCTCAAACTATCTGGTGATGGACACGCCGCAACAGTTCCGGTCCAGCGCGCGCGAATGCGGGGTGGTACTCCAACGGGGTAAGTTGCCGGGTCGGGAATTTCCGGCCAAGAGTTCGTGCGGAGAGAAGGATGAAGCCCAGTACGAGTCGCTTGGTCGAGTGAGATGCGGGGCCAGGACCAGAAAAGGAACGCCCCGCTGCCTTTTGTCTGCACCTGGAAAACAGCGTTGCAAAATTCACGGCGGCAAGTCTACTGGTCCGAAAACTGCAGAAGGCCGTAAGCGCGTTGCCGATGCCCAGCGGTACCGGTGGGGCAAGGCCAAGAGGCATCTCCGCCAGCTGGAACAGAGTCAGCAACCGGGTGGAAAAACACTAGCGCGTGCGATCAGTTTCCGATTTCCGCCCGGAACCGCCATTCACATACGCCCCGACGCCGCGCTGCAGCTTTCGCATTGCCGCAATTCGTGCGCGGCGCAGCATCTCGAAAATGGCAATGCCCAGGTCGTGGGACAAACCCGCTGTTGAAGCAGACTGTATGCCGGACAAAAGCCGGCACAAGTGATCCAACTTCCATGTACTTCCGTATATGGGGTATGTTGACCGAAATGCTTGATATGTCGCGCGCCAGAAATCCTGTGCCTGGACTTGCGGCAGTTGAAGGAAAATTGGTGACGGCACCCAAACTTGAAATGTCTCAGCAGACTGTTTGGATGCTTGCGGTGCGTGACGGGAGGGATCGTGACGCTTTCGCTGCCCTGTTTGATCACTTCGCACCGCGGCTGAAAGGTTTTTTCATGCGGACCGGCACGTCGGCATCCGAGGCGGAGGAGATCGTGCAGGAGGTTCTATTGACGGTCTGGAGAAAGGCCGCGCAGTTTGACCCACACCGCGCCCAGGTTTCGGCTTGGATTTATCAGATCGCCCGCAATCGGCAGATCGACCACGCCCGAAAGAGCCGACGGCCTTTACCGGAAGAACTGCGCGAAGAGCCGGGTGCTGAGCCCGATGCCAGTCAGGTTCTGGCCCTGCAGCAAGAAGCTGGCCGATTGAAATCGGCACTTTCACGACTGAACGACGAGCAGCGCCTGGTGGTTGAAAAAGCCTATATGGGCGAGTTGACCCATCAACAGATTAGCGCCGAAACGGGCCTGCCGCTTGGCACTATCAAATCACGTATTCGGCTGGGGCTGGAACGATTGAGACACGAGTTAAAGGGACTGCGCGAATGACCGCAATCACCCATCATATCCCCGACAATATCCTGGCGTCCTATGCGTCGGGCAGTCTTCCACGCCCTTACGCCTTGGTCGTGGCGGCCCATGTTTCACTTTGTGCCGACTGCCGCGCCAGCCTTGAGGCGCATCAGGCGGTCGGCGGCGCGCTGATTGACACGACCCAAAGTGTCACTGTCTCCGGTGACCTGAAGGCTGATGTACTGGCGCATCTGGACGATCCAATCGAGGTCGAGCCCGCGTTCCGCCGCGACGGCATTTATCCAGGCCCCGTGGTCGAGGCCCTGAAGGGCAAGCCGCCGCGCTGGAAAAAACTGGGAATGGGCGTCCGCCAGAATATCCTTTCCGCCGACAGCGAAGGTTCGGTCCGGTTGCTTTACATTCCGCCCGGACAGGCGGTTCCCGACCACAGCCACAAGGGTCTTGAACTGACGCTGGTCCTACAGGGAAGCTTCAGCGACGAAACCGGCCGTTTCGGCGTTGGTGATGTCGAGATCGGTGACGAAAGCCTGGAGCATACGCCGGTGGCCGACCTCGGTGACCCCTGTATCTGCCTTGCCGCGACCGATGCACCATTGCGGTTCAATGCGTTGATGCCGCGCCTTTTGCAGCCTTTGTTCCGCATCTGATCCACATGCTAAATGTCGACTTTTGTCTTGCCGGTGGTCCGGTATTTTGTGTTTTTTTGCAATTAGTTACGAATCTTATTTCACGAAACCGTGATCAACTGAACCAAACCAGGAACGCTGCCGTAACCCCTGTACGAAGAGCAAAAGGGAACGGGCAATTCAGCCCATAAAAAGGGAGATACTTCCATGAAAAATTCTATCAAGGCCGCTGCCGTTGGTATTGCGATGTCGCTTTCAGCCGGTGCCGCCCAGTCACAGAGCATCGTCGAAATCGCCGCCGGCGACGAACGCTTCACGACCCTCGTTGCCGCCGTAGGTGCCGCCGGCCTGGCAGATGCCCTTTCTGGCCCAGGACCCTTCACCGTCTATGCGCCGGTCAACGACGCATTTGCGGCCCTTCCCGATGGCACCGTCGAGACGCTGCTGAAGCCCGAGAACAAGGGACAGCTGACCAACGTTCTGCTTTACCATGTGGATGACCGGAAGCTGATGGCCGGCATGATCCCTGCTGGCTCGAACTACTTCAAGCCGATGCTGACCAGCGAGCGCCTTTGCATCACCGCTGGCGGAAGCGGCGTGTCGATCGCAGATGGTACCGGTGAAAGCGCCAACGTCGTAATCGCCGATATCCAGGCCGACAATGGCGTCATTCACGTCATCGACAAGGTCCTGTTGCCGGGCAAGCGTCCGGCCTGCCACTAGACTATTCAGGGCCAATGCCATCTTTGTGGATAGCATTGGCCCTAAGCTATCTGAATGGCATCTCTCCAAATAGTGACCGCCAATGACCGCATGCAACGCGGCTACAGCTACGCGCTGACCGCCCCTGAGGGTGGTGAATTTGTGGATGGATTTGCACCGTTCTTTACGCCCTCCGAGATGCTGGCAATGGGTGTTTTCGAGGGCAAATACCTGAACGATTGCCAAAGCGAGTATCCGGCATCCTGGTTTCTGAATGCCAAGCTGTCCAACGCAGCCAACATCGAACTGAATCACTTTGGCGTCAAAAGCCGACAACCCTTATCGGTCTGGCGCGAAAAGGGATGGATCTACGGACCCGATCCTCGCGGCTGGTTCCAGTGGTACTGCCGCTACTGCCTGGGGCGCAGGCTTCCCGATGTGGATGCCGTCCAGATCAAACGATGGAGAGCGTTTTCACGCCACGCGGGCCAAGTGCGGGCAAACTGCTATCCCGGTGACGTGTTTTGCCGGCCCAGACAGCGACAAGCCCTGCTGCAATGGGCTCATGACCCGTTCATATAGGCTGATCACCTATTTGCCGCGGTAGACAAGCAAATCCGGCAGACACACCAATGCGCGCATCAGCCAGGAAAACGGTGCCGGAAAATCGGTTCTGAACCGGCGCGTCCGAAGCGCTCGCATGACATGGGCCGCGGCCTTTTCCGGCGTCATGATCATCGGCATGTGAAAATCGTTCTTTTCGGTCAGGCGCGTCTTGATGAAGCCGGGATTGATCAGCCGCACCACCACGCCGCTGTCTTTCAGATCGTGACGCATGGTCTCCGCCAGGCTGACAAGGGCCGCTTTGCTGGCCCCGTAACCAATGGCATTCGGCAAGCCCCGGTATCCTGCGAGCGAGCCGACAAAGGTGATCTCGCCCTGCCCACGTGCGACAAAACGGGGAACGATCTCGCCCAGCACGTGAAGCGCGCCTACAAAGTTCACGTCGACCATTTGCAGCACCGCCTCGGTATTCCATTCGGTGGCGCCCATCGGGTCATAGGCACCGGCGTTGTAGATAACGCTGTCGATCTCTCCGATTTCCGCCGCCGCACGGCGCACTGCATCGGCATCGGTTACATCCATCGCAAGGGGCGCGGCGTTGGCCAGCTCCTGACATAACTCCTCCAACCGCTTTTGGTTGCGGGCCGAGACCACAAGGCGCGCGCCAGCACGGTCAAGCAGGTTGGCGAGTTCGCGCCCCAAGCCTTCGCTGGCCCCGATCAGCCAGATTTTCTTGCCGGATGGGTCCATCATTCACCCCGAAAACTGTGGCTGTCAGAAAGAAGCGGCTTCGGCGGTGGTGGGGCAGACAGAAAAGGCGCGCGTTTGAAGAACAGGATCAGGGCCTGCCAGTGAATCAACGCCACCGTCCGCGCCGCGCCGAACGGGCGCCGTACCGCAGCCCACATGAGCGAGCGGTCGGTTGCCGGGGCACGTTTGCCCTCAAGCGTTGCCAGAACGCCGTGTTCGCCGTTTTCAAAGGAAATCCGGATGCCGATTGCGGCGTCGTTGATGTCAAAGTTGAAAATGTATTGCCCCGCGACCTTCTGGAAGGGCGAAACATGCATCAGCTTTTCCGCCGTAATCGTGTCAGATGCCTCGATGGGGCGAAAATCGCTGTGGGCACAGAAATAGCAGTGCCGATGCCCGAAGGTGTTGTTGACCTCGGCGACGATGGCGCAAGGGTGGCCGTCCAGCATGGCGATCCAGAAACTCACCGGATTGAAGTGAAACCACAGAAAACTCGGCTGCGCGAGAAGCAGGATTTCCGCCCCTTCGGTCGGAAATCCACGTTCAGCCAGTAGGCTGCGAAACCAGGCCTTTCCATGACCCGCGCCCCGCTGACCGCCGTGTCTGGCGCTCCAGACCGACCAAAGGTTGAAGCGATTGCGGGACAATAGCCTCGGACCGTCGGTCTCCAGATCAGTCAACACAAAGTCGACACCATAGGAAAACGCGTTTTCGATGGTCCCGCGGCGGGCATGGTTGGTCCGGGCTTGGATATGGTCGAGCATGTTGGGGTTATTACGCAGCGAAAGCAGACCTGGATCAATCGCCGCAAATTTTTATTCAGTTCTTTTGATCCGCTTCCGCCTCCCAGGCGTAGTTATTCAGAAGAACCCAACAGTGAGGATCGGATGCTGGACCAAATGCAGGCTCCCCGAAAGAAAATCGCGATCATCGGGGGAGGCATCTCCGGCATGGCGGCGGCTTATTACCTGTCCGCGCAAAACGATGTTTCGCTTTTCGAGGCCGAGCCACGGTTGGGCGGTCATGCGCGCACCGTCATGGCCGGAAAGAACGGCGATCAGCCGGTCGATACCGGCTTTATCGTCTTCAACTATGCAACGTACCCACACCTGACCGAGTTGTTCCGGCAGTTGAACGTGCCGGTGATGAAAAGCAACATGAGCTTCGGGGCCAGCATAAACGACGGGTGGCTGGAATACGGATTGAGCGGACTGCGGGCCATCGCAGCACAACGTCGGAACCTGGCGCGTCCGAAGTTCTACAAGATGATCGCGGATATTGTCCGCTTTGGGAAACGGGCCGAAGCGGCCGCGACCGATGACGACAAGACGATCAGCGATCTGATTGAGGAGCTTCGGCTAGGGGCATGGTTTCGAAACAATTATTTGCTTCCAATGTGCGGCGCGATTTGGTCGACGCCAACCAAGGAAATCGACCAATTCCCGGCCAAATCTTTGGTTCAGTTCTTTCGCAACCACGCTCTGTTCGCTCAGTCAGCACAGCACCAATGGTGGACCGTGGATGGCGGCAGCATCGAATATGTCCGGCGCCTGGAGGCTGCCCTTCGGGTGCGCGGTTGCGATATTC
>JBPCWT010000086.1:0-2539 GCA_051009255.1 Ruegeria sp.
CGGGTGTCGGGTTCGTGTCCAGGGCCGAATACAGCCACGATGACCGTCTGGTTCTGCTAGGCCTGAAGGGAACGAACCTGACAATGAGTGAAAGCATAACTTACATGACCCAGCGCAAGGACGTAAAAGTGATCCGCGCATTCGTAGAGTTCGCCGAGGCACAGATTGCGGAAAAATAGGGTGCGCAAAGACAAAATCCTCATCGCGACCCCGGCGGGTTCACCTTTATCGTTGAAAACCGACGATTTTTATAAGGCGTGTCAAAGCACCTGCCTTCACGGCCATAGAAACCATCTTTGTGTGGACGCTGCTTCGCACTTGTCCCGATCAGCGTTCCATCTGAGATTACTTCGTCCAGTTGCCATCCGTAACAGATTGCAATTCAGAGTGTAATTACGCCCCTTGCGCACGATATCACCACGCTCACCATCTTGCGCCCCCAAAGGCGCCGAGGGGCAGAGCATCTATCGCAGTCGATAGCCGGGGCGAACGGGCGAATATGCACGCAAGAAACGGCGTCATAGGCCCTAGCTTGGCGCGGGAATGCTGCTATATAATCTTCCAAACAAATCGGGACAGAAACACATGAACAATCGTTTGCGCAAAATCACTATTGTTGGCGGCGGCACAGCAGGGTGGATGACCGCGCTGCTTTTGGACATGGTTATATCCCGCACGTCACCGCCTAAGGATCGCCCGCGCATCTGCCTGATCGAAAGCCCCAATATTGCCACCGTGGGCGTAGGCGAGGCAACGGTGCCGCGCATGCCGGTCACGATCCGTCAGGCGGGCATTTCAGAACGGGATTTTTTCCGCGAGACCAACGCGACTTTCAAACTGGGTGTTAAGTTCTGCAACTGGAACGAGGACCCCAAGGGTAATCGCATCGATTATGTGAACCCTTTTGCTCACGGCCAGTCGTTGTATGGGTTGGAGGCCGCCGAGTACTTCTTGCGCTTTGGCAATGGGGATCGGGATTTTACACAGTCTATCTCGCCGCATGATGATCTGGGCCGCCTGTGCAAAGGAGCGCGGCAGTTGGGTCAGCCCGAGTTCGAGCAGCGGTTTGGCTATGCATATCATCTGGACGCTGTGAAATTTGCAGGCATGCTTGCCAAGGTCTGCACCAAGCGCGGTGTTGAGCATATTCTGGATGAAGTTCAGTCGGTTGAACTGGATGAACAGGGTAATGTCAGCCATCTGATGTTGGAACGCACGGGCCGCCATGACATCGAGATGGTCGTAGATTGCACCGGGTTTCGCGGATTGATTATCAACCAAGCACTTGGCGAGCCGTTTATGGATTATTCGGAATATCTGCCCAACGATCGCGCCTTGGCGTTGCAGATCGAGCATCCCAATCCAGAGAAGATCGAAAGCCTTACCCGGTCAACCGCACTTGGCGCGGGCTGGACATGGCGGGTACCGCTCTACAACCGTGTGGGAACGGGCTATGTATACTCATCCGCGCATCGCACGGATGATCAGGCGGCAGATGAATACCTCGAATGGCTGGGTGACAGCGGCAAGGGTGCGACACCGCGCGTAATCCCGATGCGCGTCGGACGTGTGCGCAATGCCTGGGTGAAGAACTGTTTGGCCGTCGGTCTTTCAGGCGGGTTTATCGAGCCGTTAGAGAGCACCGCAATTCATATGATTGATCATGCGGTGCGCTGGTTCGCGGAACACTTGCCAACGCGAGATATCGAGCCAGCTCTCCGGGCAAGATATAATCGACAGGTGAACAATCTCTATGACGAGGTACTGGATTTCATCTGCCTGCACTATCGTTTGGGCAACCGCACGGATGATCCATATTGGATCGATGCGCGCACACAGATGAAGATACCGGATCGATTGGCCGAGAATCTGGAGTTGTGGCAACACCGCCTGCCGGTGGAGCACGATATCGAGTTCGCCACCCTATTCAATTTCCGCGTTTACCAAACGGTTCTGTTGGGCAAACAGGTCTATGATACGGGCTATGGCACTGGCATCCGCGATCGTTTGCGACCATTGAAGAAACCGATTTGGTTTCAGTGGTGGAAAGGTGCCAAGGTGGACCTTGCGCAGATACTCAAATCGATGCCGGATCACAAAATGCTGCTGCGTGATATCCGAGGGGAGCTGCAGCAACCTGCCTTTGGCATGGCGGCGGGGGCAAAACCCACAGTGGAGATGCCGGGCGTGGCGCCGGCACCTGTTACGATCCAAAACATGCCGAACCACGCCGAAATCCAAAGCGGCAAGAAGGATTTGCAACTGTTCTAGAAACACTTTGCGCGGGCGCAGAGTGTTTTGGGATAACGACGAGGGCCGAGGCATTGGGTCTCTGCTTCGGCACGGCCATTCATGTGTCGAATTGGTCTCGCGGAAATAACGACCGCCTCACGGAACGTGGACGCCAAGTCAGACACCGTACCCTCCTCACCTCCCTTGGTGGCATGGCAGGGCACCCGGTCAGGCAGGGGTGCGAGCGATCCTTGGCGCAGAAAAGAGCAGACAGCGCCTTCTGCCAAATCGGGGAGAAGCCTGACTC
>JBPCWT010000087.1:0-2910 GCA_051009255.1 Ruegeria sp.
TGATGCTCGGTCGCCTGCGCAAGGGCAAGTTCCAGCGGCCCGTCCAAAGGCTTGCCGTCTTTGACCGCAACGTCCATCCCGGCGTCTGACAAGGTCAGGGTCACCGCCAACACGCCCTTGCGGCTGCCGCCAAGTACTCCCAACGCCCGGGCAACCGGAATTGCAGACAGCAGTTCTGGGTGCAGCAAGTGGCAGTCAGATATTTCCGTGATCGCATCAGAGGCGCGGCCATGAAAACCGGCTAGCGTGCCTTTCTTGGTGCGCCGCACTGCAATTGTGGCCCGACGGCGTGATCGGGGGGGCGAAGTGTGGATTGGCCTCATTTCCGCATTCAGGCCTTGCGCTGCCAGCGCATTTTTAACCACTTCCACTTTCCATGCGGCCACGAAAGCATCTGACGCATGTTGCAGCTGGCACCCGCCGCACGCCTTGTAGTGGCGGCACGGTGCTGTGACGCGCTGGCCCGAGGGCGTATCGACCCGGATATCGGTCAGTTGGGATCCCGCAAGCGTGCCTTGCACAACCTCGCCCGGCAGCGTTCTGGCGGCGTAAACCGGGCCTTCGGCAATGCCGTCACCCTGATGACCAAGGCGAATTATGGTGTGTTGTTGCGTCATGACTGGCCTGATAGCCGGGCTTTGGCTGCGACAAAACCCTTATTCGGCGGCTTCGGTCTGAATGAAGCCGCCCGATTGACGGTGCCAGAACCGTGCATACAGCCCCCCTTGCGCCAGCAATGTGTCATGCCTGCCATTCTCCACGATACGCCCCTCGTCCAGAACGATGATCCGATCCATCTCGCTGAGCGTGGACAGGCGGTGCGCGATTGCCAGAACGGTTTTACCCTCCATCACCCTGTGCAGGGCGGTCTGGATTGACGCCTCGACCTCGGAATCCAGTGCTGATGTCGCCTCGTCCAGAACCAGGATCGGCGCGTCTTTCAAAATGGCGCGGGCCAATGCGATACGCTGCCTTTGGCCACCGCTCAGCTTGACACCCCTTTCACCCAGATGCGCTTCGTACCCTTTTCGGCCCTGCGCGTCTTGCAGACTAAGGATAAATTCGTGTGCTTCGGCCTTGGTCGCGGCTGCGATCAGGTCATCCTCGGTGGCGTCGGGGCGACCATACAGAATGTTTTCGCGCGCCGAGCGGTTGAACATGGCGGTTTCCTGCGTGACCATGCCAATATGGCGGCGCAGGCTGTCTTGCGTCACTCGCGCCACGTCCTGCCCGTCAATAAAGATTTCGCCGTTTTCCCTGTCATAGAGCCGCAACAGAAGGGAAACGAGGGTGGATTTCCCTGCACCCGATGCCCCCACGATGCCCAGCTTTTCCCCCGGCTTTATGGTCAGGGACAGATCCGCAACACCGCCGATATTGCGGCCATATGCAAAGCTGACAGAATGAAAATCGATCCTGCCATCCGTCACATCAAGGTCTGGGGCGGCATCCGTATCCTCGACCCGGCTGCGCACGGCCAGCGTCTTCATTCCGTTTTCAACTTCGCCAACATTGGCATACAGGCCCATCAGCGTGAAACTGACCCAACCGGTCATCTGGGAAATTCGGATCGAAACAGTTCCTGCGGCCACGATATCACCGGCCGTCGCATTGCCCGCCTGCCACAGCAGCAAGGTTGCCCCCAGCAGAAGAACCGGCAAAACGCCAGCGAGGGCAATCAGAACGAACCGGAAATTGGCCGAAAGCCGGCCGAAATCCAACGACTTCTCGCGCAGTTCCACCATCGCCTGACGGGCTGCCTGATCCTCGAACCGGGCGTGGGCAAACAGTTTGACGGTCTTAATGTTGGTGATGGTGTCAACCACTTGTCCAGACACCATGGCGCGCGCACCGGCGCGTGCGCCAGAGCGGACACGAATGCGTGGCAGATACCAACTGATAATTGCAAAGTAGAATACCAGCCACGCCAGAAACGGCAGCGTAACCAGTGGGTGAATAGACCCTAATAAGGCCAAAGAGCCCAAAAGTGAGGCCAGTGAAAATACGATGGCGCTGATTGTATCGGTTACGACTGATGCCAGCGCGTTCGAGGTTTGCATCTGCTTCTGCGCAATCCGGCCCGCGAAATCATCGTCGAAATAAGTCACCGACTGACCAAGCGTCCAGCGGTTCAGCTTTGCCAGCACCAGCGGCAAAATGTTTGGCATGACCACATAGTTGTTCAGAACCGACGACAGCCCGAACAGTACCGGGCGAAGCACCATGAAGAACGCGGCAGCGCCTGCGATCATCCACATGTTGCCGGACGAGAAGAAATCCTCGGGGGCGCTGGTTGTCGCCACATCGATGACCTGCCCCAGTATCCAGGCGGTTGCGGCCTCCATCGCGCCGACCGCGCCGGAAAAGAGCGCCGCGAATATCAACATGGGCCACGCACCGGACAGACACCAGCGGATGAACGCCCCCAACGTTTGCGGCGGGGGCGTATCTACTGACCGGAACGGCTGGATCAGGTCCGCTATGCGCATCAGGCGGCCTCGGGGTTCATGAATCCACCGGATTGCTGCGCCCAGAATTGGGCATACAGACCGCCGTGCGCCAGCAGATCGGCATGTGACCCCTCTTCGACGATCCGGCCCTGATCCATGACCAGAATGCGATCCATCTGGGCAATGGTGCTGAGGCGGTGGGCAATTGCAATCACGGTCTTTCCCTGCATCATACCGTAAAGTGTATCCTGAATGGACGCCTCGACCTCGGAATCCAGCGCCGAGGTTGCTTCGTCCAGCAGCAGGATCGGTGCATCTTTAAGGATCACGCGGGCAAGAGTCACGCGCTGGCGCTGACCACCGCTGAGTTTGACGCCACGTTCACCCACATGCGCATCGTAACCGGTACGGCCCTGCGGATCTTCGAGGTCAAGTACGAACTCGTGCGCCTCGGCCTGTT
>JBPCWT010000088.1:0-3210 GCA_051009255.1 Ruegeria sp.
GTGCAACGTCAGGTCAACCTCAATGGCCTTTGGTGGAAGCTCGCTCCCCGCGCAGTTGAGGGCCGTGTATCGCATCTCATCGTGCCGCGCCCGCAGGGCTTTCAATTCCGCGAATGCGTTGCCAGCGATCCGCCGTCGGGCGCCTTCCTGATCCAATACCATCCGAAAATCAAGACAGTCCCTGATGGTATCAGGGAGCGCTTCCATGACTTGCACACCACGTTTTGGCAAAGTGGACACCAAACCTAGTGCGCTGGCCTGCTTCACCGCCTCGCGGATAGCGGCAATCGGACAATCAAGAATGCCAACGAGTTGCGACATTGAAAGGAACTGACCGTCACGCAATTCCCCTGTTCGAAGCGCAGACCAAAGCGCGCGTTGGGCTTTATCCGCAGATAGTGTGCCTTCGGTTGGCTGGCTCATTGGCGCTCCGCTTGTAACATTATCAACTTCAGCCTTAAAGTGTTAGCTGAAGTTTTTAATAGCCTGTCATATAACATATATCCTAAAATGTTAGTTACAAGTTCAATTTCGCGCGCAAATAAGCAAGGAATCGAATTTCTGCCCGAGTAACGGGCACATGGAGGAAATAATGGCTTCAATTGACGACATGCACGTCGCGCACGGCGGAACGATGGACCCGGAAGGAAATACGCTCAATCCAGCCGGGGCCGACGAAAAAACCTGGGGGTGGTTCGCCATCTTCAACATCTGGGCAAACGACGTACAGTCGCTCTTTGGGTACTCCCTTGTGGCATCGCTGTTCATTTCGTTCGGCGTTGGAGGGTGGACAGCCTTCGCGGCGCTGATCACTGCCGCGCTTTTTGTCATGTGGATGGTCAACCTTTCCGGTGCGGCCGGTGAAAAATACGGCATCCCCTATCCGGTCTTTGCCCGCGCCAGCCTTGGCACCCAGGGCGCCAAGCTCCCGGCAATTTTACGCGCAACGGTAGCGGTGTTCTGGTACGGTGTTCAGGTTTACTTTGCCTCGACAGCGGTGGCCCTTTTGATCCGCTCAATCACGGGCGCAGCCGGTGGGGAGGAATTCCTCGGCCTGACGGGCATCGACTGGTTCTCTTTTATCATCGTCTGGGGCTTCCATATCGTTATCTTCTGGCGTGGCATGAACTGGGTCGAGACCTTTCTGAACATCGCTGGACCATTCGTATACGTGGTAATGATCGGGCTCGTCATAGTGCTTTGGCAACGCTCCGACGGTCAGCTTCTTTCGGCAACAGCAACGATCTTCGCCAATCCCGAAGGCACGGTATGGACCGAATTCAAAGGGTTCATTGCGATCGTTGGCACGATGGTGGCCTATTTCGCTGCGGTCATGATCAATTTCAGTGACTTCTCGCGCTATGCCAAAGACAAGCCAACTATGATCCTTGGCAACCTTGCAGGACTACCGTTCAACATGATCTTGTTCTCGGCACTCGCACTTCTGACAACCGGCGGCGCAGCTGTGGTCTTTGGTGAGGAAATCATCAACCCGACCGAGATTGTTGAACGCACAGACAGCGTGCTTCTGGGTATCATCGCAGCGATTACTTTCTTTGCTGCCACAGTCGGTATTAATCTGGTGGCGAACTTCATTCCCGCAGTGAACGGCATCGCTAATCTGTCGCCTGACAAGATCAGTTTCCGAAAAGCAGGTTTGATCACGTCCATCTTTGCTCTGGTGATCGGCGCGTTCTGGAACAGCTTCATCAGCCAGTTCGGAATCAGCGGCTTCGTCAACACGCTTGGTGCCGTGCTTGCACCGATCTTCGGCATCATGATCGTTGACTATTATCTCCACCGAAAGGGACAGCTGAGTGAAGCTGATCTCTACAATATGGACAGCGGTATCTATCACTATGATAACGGCTGGAACAGGGCCGCGGTCAAGGCATTCAGTATAGCGGCGATCTTCTCCGTCGTGACTGTCTGGGTTCCGTGGTTTGCGGTATTGTCCGGCTTCAACTGGGTGATTGGGGCACTCCTTGGCGGCTTTATTTACAATGTCTTGGCGAAGGACCACGTGAAGGTCTGACATTGGTTTCGCCGGTGGAGCTTGGCACTTCACCGGCAATCCATTTGTTCCGGTATGAGTTTCTTTTTGGTTCGGCGACGCACGGGACTGTTCCGAAGTTGGGGGGTTACGTCTAGGTCAGGAGATTGTGTGGATCTATTTTGGGGCAACAGTTATGGGTTGGCGGGTTTGTTTGTGTGATGATGGTGTCGAGCCGGGCGACGACATAATCGAGGTTTACAATTTTAGTGAAGTGTCTCCCCCAGATTTGATTGGCGATGTGGGATTGGACCTGACGACGACCCGCGATCTGTTGGGAAAATTGCAATCTGCCGTTGTTGCGCTTCAAGAGGAACGTTTGCGCGCCGGGGCGCTTGCGCAAGCGCGCAGTTTGCCGGGCGTTGAGCTGAAGGATTACCGTCAACGGAAAATCCAGACTCTCTTCGGAGAAGTGGCCTTCTCTATTCCCCGCCTTCGGACCCGGGACGGTTCAAAACTCTTCGTCGACTGGCCAAAGCATGCCCGTGCGCATCCAGAATTGGACTATATCAGAGCCCGGTTCTGTGCCTGGATGAGCTTCGGCAAAGCGCAGAGGATGTTGGACCGCATGTTCCCGGTGAATGTGGGAATATCCGGCGTGACGCTCCATAGAAGCTTGGGAAAAGTGGCAGGTGTGCCGGAAAGGCAAATTGATGCAGGCAAGCCCGCCGACACGATGATCCTGCCAATCGACACGACCTTTGTTCGCGGCAACAGCAAAGGCGCGCAGCGCAAGATGGAGATTATGGTTGGGGCGGTCGAGCCCGACCGGGGCGATGCGATGTATTTCTCCAACCCGCTCAATGGCGGCAGCCACGAAGTCGATTGTCAGGACGGTTGACCGCATGCGTCACCGGCTCTGGAATGGTCATGCCTCGGCGGTCAAAGATGCGGTCCGCGATCTGAAAATCGATCTCAAGAGCTATTCGGATGATCCGGAACGCAAAGCATGGGACACCAAGGCCAAGATGCTCAAGAAGTGCTTGGGAAAACTGCGGGAATACACCCAAAGCCCATCTGTTCGACTGGCAAACTATGCTGCGCGACATCGCGCCGGCGATCGCGTCGGCACGTCTCTCGTTGAAGGCGGAGCCGAATTCATCGTCAATGCTCGTATGGCGAGGTCACAACACATGCGGTGGTCAGAGCAAGGAGCA
>JBPCWT010000089.1:0-3042 GCA_051009255.1 Ruegeria sp.
GCAGCCGCAAGGGCGTGTTGGCGGTGACCCTGACCTTGTCAGACGCCGGGATGGACGTTGCGGTCAAAGACGGCAAGCCTTTGGACGGGCCGCTGGAACTTGCCCTTGCGCAGGCGACCGAGCATCAAGGGTTGGCCCGGCTGACCTGGAATGGTGAAGTTATCGCTATGCAGCAGCCACCGATTCAGCGGTTCGGATCCGCCGAGGTTGTACCGCCGCCCGGTGCCTTTTTACAGGCCACCAAGGATGGGGAGCAGGCTCTAACAAAGGCAGTTTTGGAGATTTTGCAGGGGACAAAGCACGTCGCTGACTTGTTTTCAGGCAGCGGAACATTTTCTTTCCCAATCGCGGAACATGCCGAAGTACACGCGGTCGAGGGAGAGGCCGCGATGACCCACGCGCTGGATCAGGGCTGGCGCAAGGCGCAGGGGTTAAAGCGCATCACGACCGAGGCGCGGGACCTGTTCCGCCGCCCGATGATGCCTGACGAATTGAAAAGGTTTGATGCCGTGGTACTGGACCCGCCACGCGCAGGCGCCGAGGCCCAGGTGGCAGAGCTGGCACAGGCCAAACCGCCAGTGATCGCTTATGTGTCGTGCAACCCGGTCACTTTTGCCCGTGACGCAAAAACACTGGTAGATTCGGGATACACCCTTGAATGGGTGCAGGTGGTTGACCAATTTCGATGGTCGTCACACACCGAACTGGTCGCCAGTTTTTCAATTCAACGCAAATCATGACGGAACAAGGGGACGCTGCAATGGGGATCAGGCAACGCTTGCTGGATTTTGTCGAAAACCCGGTTTTCGGACGTTTCATTACCGTCGTGATCCTGTTCAATGCCGTGCTTTTGGGTATGGAAACCTCGCCCAGCCTGATGGAAAAGGCAGGCCCCCTGATCGTCTTCCTTGACAGCGCGTGCCTTGCGATTTTTGTTGCCGAGATCGCGATGAAACTGTTCGCATCAGGGCGCAGGTTCTTTGTAAGTGGCTGGAATATTTTTGATTTCCTGATCGTTGGAATTGCGCTGGTCCCGGGTGGGGCCGGATTGTCGGTTTTGCGCGCGCTCAGAATCCTGCGGGTTCTGCGTGTGATTTCCGTTGCACCGCGCCTGCGCAGGGTGGTCGAAGGGTTCATTCAGGCGCTGCCCGGAATGGCAAGCGTGTTCCTGCTGATGGCGATCCTGTTCTACATCGGCGCGGTGATCGCGACAAAACTGTTCTCGCAATCCTTCCCCGCATGGTTCGGCGATTTGGGGCTGTCGGCCTATACGCTGTTCCAGATCATGACGCTGGAAAGCTGGTCAATGGGCATCGTTCGGCCGGTGATGCAGGTCTATCCCTATGCCTGGATGTTCTTTGTGCCCTTCATCATGGTCACGACCTTTGCGGTGGTGAACCTGCTGGTTGGTCTGATCGTAAATTCGATGCAAGACGCACATCATGCCGAGGACGAGGTCAAGACCGATGCCTACCGTGATCAGGTGCTAGAAAGGCTGGAATCGATTGAACGACGGCTGATTTCGCAAGAAAACAGCAAAAAGTGATTTCAGTTTTGCGTATTTTTGGCATAATGCGAAAAAAAACAGGCATCAGGCAGTGAAACAATGGATCGTCGAGCATTTGGAATGGGTGCGCTGGCAACGCTAAGCCTTTCGGCTTGTGGCTCAGCAAACCCAAGATTTCTTACCTATAACGGACCCGAAGTGACCTCGCTGGTCATAAACAAAAGCGCGCGCAGGCTGTATCTTCTGCACAACGATCAGATCCTGAAAGAATACGATGTGGAACTGGGGTTTGCGCCAAACGGGACAAAAACACGCCGTGGTGACGGGCGAACACCAGAAGGATCGTACCTGATCGACCGCCGAAACCCACGCAGCAGCTACCACTTGTCGTTAGGGATTTCCTACCCAAACTCGCAGGATATTGCCAAGGCCAGGGCCGCGGGTGTCGATCCGGGCGGTGACATTTTCATCCACGGCCAGCCCAACCTTCGCAAGGAATTCAAACGCGCGAAAAAGACGCCGGATTGGACGGCGGGTTGTATTGCGGTCAAAAATGACGAGATCGAAGAAATTTATGCGATGGTCACTGAAGGCACCTTGATTACGGTGCGCCCGTAAAAGGCATCACTCAGGTTTCCAGCCGTCAAATCCGAACAACAGATAGTCGCGCCTGTAAGCCTTGGCCGCCAGGGCATCCAGTTCCGGGTCGTAGATATCTGCCAACGCATAAGGCGCATCCGCTTGTGCCGGTTCCGGCATTGGCGGGTTTGGATGGCCCGCTCTGCGTGCAAGATCAGGCAGGGCGGTGATCATTTCATCTTCTCTCAGGATCTGATCCGGCATGGCAAACGATGAAAAACCGGCAATTGTCTGGGCCTGACTGCACCAGGCGCCATCCACGCGGATCGGGGTCTGCCCCGCCAGATTCTGGCGCAGGAACACAAGAAATGCCGCAAAGGCTTCGCGGTGTTGATCTTGGGAATAAGCGCTGTCCGGGCATTTAGGTGGAATTGGCAGCTTGAACCGCTTTCGTAATGTATTTCGTATGCTGACATAAGCCCCGGGACCGCCGTCCAGAATCCTTTCGCAAAACACGGAATGCGCCCGCGCAAGCGGATGGCGCAAAACGGTGAATTTTCGGTTTTCCGGATGAGCCCGCAACCACTGCCGCATTTGCTTTTGGTTGTGGTTGGAAATCAATTCATCCGGGTCCGCTGAATCCAATGCGGCCAGCCACCGCTCGACTTGCGCATTTGGCCCGCCGCGGACGGGCAGATACAACAGGGGCGTATTGCAGGCCGCAATGTATCGCGAAACCGCGGGGCCGCGCTGTGGCTCAAGATTGGGCAAGTCGCCTGCATCCAACCAATCCATCTGCGCCACCGCTTGATCCATTTCATCCGGATTCACAACTTTGGATGTCAAAGATGCGGGATTTTGCCTTGTTAGGCTCTGATTCAGCCCTGTCAGACGGGCATCTGTTCCCAGCCATTTCGCCAACCCATTCAATACGTCAAGCTGGTCAAGATCTTCGT
>JBPCWT010000090.1:0-7727 GCA_051009255.1 Ruegeria sp.
TCTATGATCGTCGGTCGGCGCATTTCACCTACTGTTCTACCCCGTGAATACGCAGAAGCGTAATCATCTGCGATGTGGCCAGATCTGGTTTCATCAACAATCCGGCCTGATCCGCCAGCCTGAAGACTTCTGAATAGTGACAGATATCGCGGCTCGACTGGAAACCGCCCGGCATCACGAAATGCGATTGAGCACCATTCAACCAAGCCAGAAACGCGATCCCGGCCTTGTAGAACCGCGTTGGGGCTCGAAATATTTCACGGCTTAGGGGAACTGTTGGGGACAGCAAGTTGTGATACCGCTCCATATCATTCATCGCCAAAGCCTCTAACGCTTGGCTGGCCGCTGGCGCAATCGCAGCAAAAATGCCCAGCAAAGCATGGGAATAATGCAAACCGTCCCCTGCAATAAGGTCAGAATAGTTAAAGTCGTCGCCGGTATACAGTCGAACGCCTTCGGGCAGCCGCTTACGAAAAGCCTCTTCGTGAGCCTGATCGAGTAGAGAAATCTTGATCCCGTCTACCTTGCCAGGATTTTCGGCAATCAAGGATAAAACAAAATCACTGGCTTTTGATACGTCCGTGCTACCCCAATATCCCGTCAGCGACGGATCAAACATGTTACCCAGCCAGTGAAGTATGACCGGCTCCGCTGCCCCATCGATAAGTGACCGATAGACCTTGTGGTAAACGCCTGCGCTGGCATTGATCGCTGGAAATGCACGGGAAGCCATGAGGATCAGCTGTCCACCCGCAGCCTCTATTGCTTCGGCCTGCTGCTCATATGCCGCGCGGATATTTTCAGCTTTATCGAGCTTGTCAGGTGGAACATGATCTGTACCCGCACCACAAGCAACACGGGGTGACATGGGATGCACTTTGGCGGCTCTCATTGTTCGCTGTATCAGTTCCAGCGCTGTTTCCCAATCGACACCCATTCCACGTTGGGCCGTGTCCATCGCCTCTGCCAATCCCAAACCCTGATCCCAAAGCCCCTGACGGAACTTCAGCGTTGCTGCCCAATCGACGGTCGGGCGCCCATCCCAAGGGCTTCTTTCAACCAGCGGATCAGAGACGACATGCGCCGCTGCAAATGCGGTTCGGGTCAACGGCACTTTGGGCGCCCGGGGAGCCAACGGTGTACCCCTGAGAGTATAGGCCTCTAGCTGGCTATCTATTGTTGGTAAAATCACCGACATCGCCTCAAACCTCCAGGTCCAGCACGAGAATGCCATCAACGCCGTCAATCGCATTTTCAACCAACTGTGCGCCCAGATTCTTGTGGGTCTCATTGTTCTGATAGGTGCCCAATGCGGCCCAGTCATCGAAATCAATAACAAAGCCGTGCATATAACCGCGTTCTATCTGTTCCGGGCTTTGGCTGCGACCACCGGTAAAGCCGCTTGCGCCGGGTAAATCTTTGCTTAGCCTTGCAAGACCGTCATAGATGTCGACAACCTTTTCTTCGGTTACGTCTGGACGGAATTTGGTCAGCACAATATGGCGGATCATCTGACAAGCTCCTGATCTTGTTTGATTATGTCCGCGGCTTTTTCGCCGATCATGATCGTTGGGGCATTGGTGTTGGATGAATTCACAGTCGGCATGATCGACGCGTCAGCGACCCTAAGACCTTCGAGTCCGTTAAACCGAAGTCGTGGGTCCACCACTGCTTGTGCATCCCTGCCCATCCGACAAGTTCCCGCACAATGGTGCGAGGTCTTGGAATGCTGGCAGATAAAATCAAAATACTCTTGATCCGTGCGCACATTCGGGCCCGGCAATCGTTCGGCGAGAATAAAGGGCTTCAGCGCATCCTGAGCTAAAATCTGCTGCACCAGCTTCAACCCCCGGATCGACATTTCCCGGTCATAAGGATCTTCCAGATAGTTTGGGTCAATAAACGGCATCACGGCTGGGTCTGCACTTTGCAATCGGACGGAACCACGCGACCTGGGCCGTAGAAAACAAGCGTTCAGCGTCACCCCCCCGTTTGGCATAGCCTCGACGCCCGCCTCAATGCCCGTGCCCAGCCCAAGATGCATCTGAATGTCGGGTGATCGTGCGTCTGGATCGGCGTACCAAAACCCGCCTGTTTCAAAAAGGCTGGAGGCGACGGGACCTCTGCGCGTGAACAAGTACTGTAGCCCTGCCAGAGCAGACAGGTGCAGTTTCGCAAAGCGGTCATATGTATGCGGACCCGTCACCTCGCAAATCGAGTACAGATCCAAATGATCCTGCAGGTTTTCACCGACCTGCGGTTGATCGAATACCACTGGGATTCCCAATTGCTCCAGATGGTCGGCGGGACCAATGCCGGAAAGCTGCAAAAGACGGGGCGAACCAATTGCACCGGATGTAAGAATGACCTCTTTTGACGCCGAAATCACCTGACCGTTATTCAGCTCAACGCCGTTCGCGCAGCCCTTATCGATCACTATTCGGCGCACCTGCGCATCGGTTCGAACCGTAAGGTTTGGACGGTGGCGATTGGGCGCCAAGAATGCCATTGCGGCCGAAGACCGGCGGGCATTTCGCTGCGTCAGCTGGTAATAACCGGCGCCATCCTGACGCGCGCCATTCACATCCCCGGCCTCTGGTATGCCAAGTTCACCTGCTGCCCTGATGTAAGCATCGCAAATCGGCAACGGTGCCGCCGGCCGAGACACTCCTAATGGACCGCCCCTACTGTGAAATTCATTATCGTAGGTGTCGTTGTCTTCGGATTTCTTGAAATAGGGCAACACATCCCGATAGCCCCAGCCCTCACACCCCATCTGCCGCCAGTCGTCGTAATCCTGAGCTGCGCCGCGAGTATATATCTGCGCATTGATCGCCGATCCTCCGCCGATCACCTTGGCTTGCGTATAGGTAAACACCTTGTCCTGCATATGGCGTTGAGGAACTGTTGACCAACCCCAACTTCCAATTCCCTTGGTCATTTTGGCAAAGCCTGCGGGCAAATGAAAAAATGGATGCCGATCTGTCGATCCCGCTTCGAGCAACAAGACGCTGGCGGAATCAACCTCTGAAAGGCGCGCAGCGATGACTGAGCCTGCTGACCCGCCCCCAACAATAATGAAATCAAATCCTTCAGACATTACCTTTGTGCCTTAAGCGCTTTTAATCATGGAATTTTACAGCCTGTGAATAGACAATCCGCCATCAACCGGAATCACGGCCCCGTTGGCGAAATGCATACTTCCGTTGATCAGCGGAACAATTGCGGCGCCGACATCCTGCGGCTCTCCCCAGCGAGCGGCGGGAACAAGACCGCCTTCAATTCTGTTGGTGTACTTGTCGCGTATTCCGGCAGTCATATCGGTTGCGATAATTCCGGGGCGTAGTTCGAACACTCCGATTTCCTCCGGTGCCAAACGTGCTGCAAACAGCTGAGTCATCATTGCTGCCGCCGCTTTGGAAACGCAGTATTCGGCCCGCTCTATGGAAACCATCGTCGCACTTACAGACGTCACAAAAGTAATCGACCGATAAGCCTTGTTCGGTTGTCCTACCATTCGGCGCGCCACTTCCTGCGCCAGAAAGAACGCGCCACGCAGGTTGATATTCTGCACGTAATCCCAGTTTTCAGGCGTCAGTTCCAGCATGTCACCGCGAACAGGTGCGCCGACACCCGCGTTGTTTACCAGCGAGGTGATCGGCCCAAGTTTTGATTCAACCTGATCGACCAGCATAGGAACGTGAGAAACGTCGGAAACGTCATGGCGCAGATAGATTGCCGCGTCACCCAGTTCCTTCAGGGCATCTTGCACGGTCTGATTGTCTGGGGACGAACGAGAAGCTATCGCAACCCGAAAACCGGCAGCAACCAGCGCTTTGGATATTCCAAAACCGATCCCTTGCTGACCGCCAGTGACAAGCGCAATTCCTGTCATGCTGCGAACTCCGTCTCCGTGATGTATCGGCCAGCCCTCAGTGCAACCGCGGCTATGGTCAACGCAGGGTTCACGGCCGCCGATGTTGGCAAAACCGAAGCGTCCACAATGAACAGGTTCTTGTGATCGTGACTGCGGCAAAAAATATCGACCACACTTGTCGTTGGGTCATCCCCCATCCGGGCAGTTCCGCATTGATGCGAAGGTGTGCTTCGATCGAAGGGGCGTGACAACACAATGGGAAATCCAGCGCGCCGCAGGCAAGATTTCAGTCGGCTCACCAGTGTTTCATGCGCTTTCCAATTCGACCGTTTCCAATCCAATCTGATTTGTTCCCCTTCAACCGTCACGCGGCTTTCAGGGTTGGGCAGGTCTTCGGACATTGCGTAGAAATCATAGCTACGGTTGGCAATGAACGATGCAAGCGGCCCGGGCAGGCTTGTTTGTGATGCAAGGATCGGGCCGGTAATCTTACCCAGCATCTGAATATTGCCTAACGGCAACCCAATCGGCTTTTCCCCATTGTAAAAATCGTTGCACATCAAAGTCTTTTGATAGACGGCTCTATTTCGATGCAACGGGTGCAACGCCAACACGGCAGAGCAGTTATGGTTCATGAAATTTCGCCCAACTTGATCGGAACGATTGGCCAGGCCGGTTGGGAAATTACAGTTCGCGGACTTCAACAGCAGTGCCGCAGATTGAACGGCACCGGCAGAAAGAACAACAATCGGCGCAACTAACCGATCTGTTCCATCAAGTTCGACACCGACAATCATGCCCGTTTGATCGGTCAAAAGCCGTTGCACTTTTGCATTTGTCATCAGTTTTACGTTGGGATGCTCCAGCGCCTTGATCAACGCCGTCGTTTCCGCATCCATCTTGCCGCCGCAGGTGTTTGGGTATGCGTCCCAAGTTGTCTGACCACCATCCAGCCACCGGTCGATGTCGACACCAAGCGGAACCGACGATGGCGTCAAGCCAGCGCTTTTAAGTCGGCTTTTCAAATCTGCAATTTCTTCCTCGTCGGGCACCGGCGGTTGTGGGTAATCCCCGCTGTGCCAAGGCTCGGTCGGGTCTTCGCCAACCGCGCCATGAACATCGTACATATGCTCGGCTGCCAAGTAATCAGATTCAAGATCGTCATAACTGATTGGCCATCCCGCAGAATTGCCCCCCATGTGCTGACGCGCCTCAAAATCTTCGGCCCTGTAGCGGATCAACGCCGCGCCATAAAATTTTGAATTTCCTCCGACATAGTAGTAATTACCGGGGTTAAAGGGACGCCCGTCGCCGTCCAGCCACGTTTCGTCGGGCCGGAAACGGCCATTGGCAAAAATCGCATATGGGTCGCGGTCATACTTGGATGGCTTCAGCCGCTCACCTCTTTCCAGAATAAGGATACGCCGACCAGACGGCGCTAAAGCGGCCGCCAGCGTGGAACCCCCGATACCGGAGCCAATGATTATGACATCTGGCTGAGTCACGGATTGATCCGCATCTCGCTTTCAGGATCAAATGCCACTGCCTTTTCCATGTTCACGGCAAAGGCAAAGTCCTGCCCCGCCGCCACTTCGGCGTCAGAGCGCATACGGGCAATTACATCACGACGACCCAGCTGCATCGAAACGAACGTGTCCGATCCCGCTGGTTCAGTTACAACAATTCGATTTTGCATAGTTGCAATATTTCCAGATTTTCGATCCGCACCATCAATGTCCGTAATGGTTTCGGGCCGTACACCCAACAGGATGTTCCGCCCGTCCCACTCTGCCAAGTTGTCTTGACTAAATGGCAGCAAAGCAGGTGACCCGTCGTGCAGTGCGACCTCGGCATGCGGTAGACCGTCCGCCATAACAACCCGCGCGGGGACAACGTTCATTGCAGGTGACCCCATAAACGTCGCAACAAAGATATTTGCGGGCGCATCATAAATTTCTTGGGGCGTTCCCAGCTGTTGAACAAAGCCGCCGTTCATCACGGCAATTCGGCTGGACAAAGTCATCGCTTCGATCTGATCGTGCGTGACATATACAATAGTTGTTCCAAGGTTTTGGTGCAGTTTCTTGATCTCGGTCCGCATGTCCACACGCAGCTTTGCATCAAGGTTGGACAGAGGCTCGTCAAAAAGAAAAACATCGGGATTGCGCACCAGTGCTCGGCCCATTGCAACCCTTTGCCGCTGCCCACCCGACAGCTGCCCCGGCTTACGATCCAGTAATTGTTCAATCTGCAAAAGGCGCGCAACGTCGTGCATTGCTTTGTCACGCTCGGGTTTTGGTACGCCGTGCATCTCAAGCCCAAAGGTAATGTTCTGCCCAACGGTCATGTTTGGATACAAAGCATAGCTTTGGAACACCATTGCTATGTTTCGGTTCGAGGGATGCACACCGTTCATGGTTCTGTCCTTGATACGGATTTCACCGCTGGTGATGTCCTCAAGCCCCGCAATCATGTTCAGCAATGTCGATTTCCCACATCCCGACGGACCGACGAGCACAAGGAATTCGCCCTCTTCTACCGAGATATCCACCCGATGCAGAACCTCGACGGACCCATAGGATTTTGTTGCGTTATCGATGTCCAGAAATCCCATGAGGTCTTATCCTTTCACAGAACCCGCCATCAGGCCGCGGACAAAGTATCGTCCGGCCACGATGTAAACGAGCAGAGTTGGCAGGGCAGCAAGTATAGCGCCTGCAAAGTGAACATTGTATTCCTTTACGCCGGTCGACGACTGCACAAGATTGTTCAGCGCGACAGTCATCGGCTGGCTGTTGGCATCGGCAAAGGACGCCCCGAACAGGAAGTCATTCCAGATGTTTGTGAATTGCCAGATGATCGAAACCACAGCAATTGGCCCGGAACTGGGCACTAGAATGCGCCAGAAGATTTGAAAGAAGCCGGCTCCATCGATTTGCGCGGCCCGGATCAATTCCGTTGGAAAGACGGCATAGTAGTTGCGGAAATAAAGAGTAGTGAAGCCAATACCATAGACCACATGCACCAACGCCAGTCCCCAAGTCGTACCAGCCAACCCCATCAGTCCCAGCATCCTTGCCATCGGGATCAGTACGATCTGAAACGGGATAAAGCAGGCAAACAGCATCAATCCGAAAAGGATCGTGTCGTACTTGAAACGCCACTTTGTAAGGACATATCCGTTTAGCGCGCCAAGAACTGTTGAAACGATCACCGCCGGGACGACCATCTTTATCGAGTTCCAGAAATAGGGTTTCAACCCCGTCGGCTCTACCCCGATCTGAGCCGAAGACCAGGCCTTGGACCACGGCTGCAATGTGAACATCTGCGGTAGGTTCATCATGCCGCCGCCCGTGATCTCGTCCAACGGCTTCACCGAATTGACCAGCATCACATAAAGAGGCAGCAAGTAAAACAATGCAAACAAAAGCAAAACCAGATAGATCAGTGCGCGCGAAACGCGACCGGTTCTGATTGCGGTATCCTGAGTTGCTTGGGACATCAGCGTTTCTCCCGCAATTCAGCATAAAGATAAGGGATCATAATGGCCGCTATGGTCATCAACATGATGGTCGCCGAAGCAGCACCAATTCCCATCTGGTTACGGGTGAACGTGTAAGAATACATGAACGTTGCCGGCAGTTCCGTCGCCCGTCCTGGCCCGCCACCTGTCAATGCAATCACCAGGTCAAAGGTCTTGATGGCAAGGTGACTGAGGATGACAAACGCCGAAAGAAAGGCAGGCCGCAACTGGGGAATGATAATACGACGATACAGGTTCCAGTTCGATGCCCCATCCATCTGAGCGGCGCGCAGGATTTCATTGTCGATCCCCCGCAACCCGGCCAGA